>CAIMFA010000986.1 GCA_903840185.1 uncultured Lentisphaeria bacterium
ACGATATTCTTTGTGATTTGTTCCACGACGGATTTGGAATAAACTGCTTTGATAGGCTATATTTTTCATCGAGAGAAATGCTCCTGTTATTTATAACGGTGGGTTTTTCAAGGATTTGGTCGTTTTTGATTAATATACACCATTACAATAACAATGCATCTCTCTCATTATTAAATACTTACATTTTTACGGACAGGCTCTATATAATTCAAGGCGAAACATGAAGCCGTCCGCAACCAGGCTGGGTGACGGTGAAATAATACAGTTTGCCGCCGATATCGGCGGAATATACCGGGGAACCCCGTCAAAAGAACTGCTCGAAAAGATGGGCAGACTGATTAAGCCGCTTGTAAAACCGGAGATTGAAATCGTCTGTGAAAAGGGTTTGCATGCCGGGATATTTAAACGCGGCAAAAAGGAAACCGTCATCGCGCTGCAATGCGCCGACACCGCCTGGGCTGCCGAAGACCCCGAGGCCTTGCGTCCGGCAACGCGCTGGGGCGCGAAAATAATCTGGCGCGGCGGAAAACCGATCAGCGCCCGCGCAATGCTTCCCGATGCCGGCCCGGAACTGCCGGTAAAACGCCAAGGCAAAGCCTGGGTGGTGGAGCTGCCGCCAATGACCTGGGGACAGGTAATTATAATACCGTGACCGGCCTCCGCAAGCACTGATGCTTGGGGAAAAATTAAAAATCATTGTTTTTCTGAAACAGCTATTGACAAAAGCTGAATATTCATTTATAATCTAATTAATACGTATGAATAAAATAGGTGGAAGCTTTTTTGAGCTTATTAATACGTATGAATACGGAGCCATGATTTTATAGTCAGGTGAAAAATTTATGATTACAATGAAAGATATAGCGAAAGAGGCTGGCTTGAGTCAGCCCACAGTATCGCTGGTGCTTAACGGGCACTACTCCATTTGTGCTGAAACCAGGCAGCGGGTACTGGAAACCGCCGAGCGCATGGGCTATCGCCGCAATGAAATTGCCAGGTCGATCAAGACCGGAAAAACCAATGTCATCGGTATTATCGGCGGTCTTAGCGGCAGCTATTCGCTGGAGATTATAATGGGGATTGCGGAAGCTTGCATGGACAATGGTTATTTTATGAAATTGCTGCCGGTTAACAATCCTGACGATAATTATGAAGACCTGGCACGAGCGGCCAGGCAATGTGTCGAACACCGGGTGGCGGGGGTGATTTGCCGCGCTGTCCGGGGACATACGCTTGACGCACTGCGCACCGAACTGAATGCCATGCATATTCCAATAGTGCTGGTTGACGCCAGTTCGCATCATGACTGGTGCTCCCGTGTAGTTTCAGATGATTTTGCCGGAATCAAAGAAGGCGTTGCATATCTGTTGCAGCAGGGGCATCGTAAAATTGCGCATATAACATCCCCTTTGAATTGTGAGTATGCCCGCATCCGGGCGGATGGTTATCTGGCGGCAATGCATGATGCGGAACTTCCGGAATGCGAAAAGATGATTTGTGAAATCGATGGCGACCTTGAACTGTCACATGGCGACAAAGACAGGATTTCAGGATTTTTAAAAAAGGTCAAACCTACCGCGGTAATTTGCGGCAGCGATCCGTGGGCTATGAAAGTGCTGATGCTTTGCCATGAAATGAACATAAAAGTGCCGGACGATTTGTCGGTAATCGGTTTTGCCGGACTGGATTATACCTTTTATTCCAGCCCCCCGCTGACGACGATCAAGCAGCCGTTCTGTGAAATGGGGGCAAAGGCCTTTGAGCTACTGTTGCGGCATATAAACGGGGATCAGAAAATTTATGATTTAAAACTTAAGACCAGTCTGATTGTACGTGATTCAACGGGGATGGCAAAGGGAAAGTGCTAAAGTGCAGGAGTGTTAGGAGTTAGGAGTTAGCGTTTGACTGCGGTATCCGCAGTTTTATCAAATAAGAAACGAAAGATAAAAGTAAAAAAGGATTTCTCTGTGTCTTTGTGACTCTGTGGTTAAAAAGAAGAGTTTGAAAATAGTTTGAGTTAAAACCTGAAAATTGGTGAAAAATGAATAATGTATGTATAGAGACGAATTCGACAATGATAAAAAGATTTAACGATGGACGCGACTGGTTTTTTGAAAAACGCTTCGGCTTGTTTATGCACTGGGGACTGTACGCGGTCAACGGCTGGCATGAACAGGAGCAGTTCCGGAAACGGCTCAACCGCGCGGCCTATACGCCTTTGATCGAACAGTTCAATCCGGTAAAGTTCAATCCGGATCAGTGGCTGGATGCGGCGGAAAGCGCCGGTATGCAATATGTCTGCTTCACCGCCAAGCATTGCGACGGCTTCTGTCTGTGGGACACGAAACAGACCCAGTACAATATTATGAACACCCCTTATCGCAAAGATATTTTTGGTATGCTGGCGGAAGCCTGTCAGCGGCGCGGTTTTCCGCTGTGTATTTACTATTCGGCGCCGGATATGAATTGCAAATACTATCCCAACCGGGGACGGAGTTATGAGTTACCGGGACCGGAACTTAACGACGAACCCGATGTGGAAAAATACCTTGAATTCGTTAAGGCTCAGGTCAGCGAACTCTGTACTAATTACGGCAAAATACACGGATTCTGGTGGGATGTCAATGCCAACAGCATCAATGCCCATGACGAATCGGTGAATCAACTGATCCGCTCGCTCCAGCCGGGAATCATCATCAATAAACGCGGCTTCGGCGAAGGGGATTTTGACACGCCGGAACGCGATTTTGACGATGCGAAACTCAACGGCGTGCAAATTTATACCAAACCGACCGAAGCCTGTGAATCCATCGGCGCGGAAAGCTGGGGATACCGCACCAATGAAGATTATTTCTCCACCGGCACACTTACCCGGAGCCTGACTAAACATCTGGCCAAAGGCGGCAATTATCTGTTAAACGTCGGGCCGCGGGCTGACGGCACGTTTCCGGCGGAAGCCGTCCGGATTTTGAAAAAAATCGGACTATGGCATCAGCAGGTCAGAGAGGCATTTGAGCAGGTGGAACCGCTGCCGCTGGCGGTGGACGACGGCAATGTGCTGCTGGGGCGGAAAGGCAATACGCTATATGTCTATCTACTCAATGCGCCGCGCAAGTCCGGCATCACGCTAAAGCCGCTGGAAATTCAGCCGCAAAAAGCAACACTTTTAAATAACGGACAGGAATTGAAAGCCAAAGTGGAAATCATGCCTTCCATGCATGCGGAACACAAAGCATATCTGCATATCTGGGACATCCCCGCGGATGAATTAGCGAACGAAGCGGTCATCCTGAAACTGGAATTCGATTCATTTATACTGGATAAAATGTTTAACAAATAAAAAGGAGGCAAAGCAAATGAACGACTCAACGGAAACAAAAAACAGAGGAAAAGAAATGAAAACTCAACGGACGCAAATTTTCACACTCATCGAACTCCTCGTGGTGATCGCCATCATCGCAATTCTGGCCTCAATGCTGCTGCCCGCGCTGAACAAAGCCAGAATAAAGGCCAGAGCGATCACATGCGCATCCAATCAACGGCAAATATATACGAGCATAGCCTCTTACTGTGGTGATTACGCCGGCTACTTTCCGCCTGTTGGCTACATAGGCTCGACTTTCCCGCCAGCGGCTGCCGATTTGTGGTCTAATCTCTCTGCCCGTCCATGGTATAAAGCGCTTATCACAAACGGTTATTGCGGATCGAACAGCAATCCTGCCCGATGGCCTTACAGAGGTCACATATTCTGCTGTCCGGCCGACAATACCGCTGGCGACCCCCATAGAACCTATGCGATCGGTTATGCATGCGTCAATGCCAGGTCATCGGACTTCACACCCTCCAAGATCGAGGCACTGCGAAAGCCGTCGCGTATCGTTGCGTTGGGAGAACGCTTTTATGTCGCCAGTGTAGGTAACGCGAGGATCACATCTGATATCTCGGCAATTTATTCAGTTACAATATTTACATCCGACTTCCAGATAAACATAAACTCCATTCCCGCGGGGACAAGCAGCTATGGCGTTACCTATGCGCATTCCGGCTGGACAGCAAACTTTACCTTTGCCGACGGACATGTGAAAGCGGCAAGTTATCTTCAGGCGCTCAATGAGAAATTTAAACTTGATAACACCACGCCATAAGAAATAAAGGGTTCGATGAAATGATAAAACTCAACATAATACTTATACTTGCAGTTTGTCTGTTGTCAGGAATCGCGCTTTGCGCCGGAGAGACTATCGCTGATTTCGATTTCGGAAAGCCCGGAAGGGAATGGAATGTTCATGCAAAGGGCACTTTCAAAGGTACATTGCCGGAAGGGTTAACCCCGGATTTCCCAAGCTGGACAAAGTCTGTTGTAAAATCCGAGCTCATCAAGGAAGGCGATCTCTCATTCACTCGCTTCACTGTCACGGAATTCGACAACACAGTCATGTTCCGTGCCCCTCAGAACCTTGATAAAAACGCCATCTATAAGTTCGAGTTGATTTCGCGCTCACCATGGCCCGTTGGATTGGAACTGCGGCAAAGACCGGCACCCTATGCCCGTTATTACGACGCCAAGATGAAAACAGGCCTGGACGCTTTCCTAAAATCCACCGTTTATGCAAATCTGGGCGGAATGGGAGGACACGAGGGCTTCAAGGACATCTCGTTATACTTCAATCTGCAGCGGGGCATCACAGACATTCGCAGCCTTCGCGTGAACAAGGTGACCCAGGAGGAATTGAATGCCTCCATAAAAAGACCGGATAATGGTACGGCTAACTTCTTCCGCAACAGCCGGTTCCCGCTCGGATTGCAGTCAGGCTGGAACTTCTCAGGCTTGGAGACGGGAGGGGCGACATCGGATGAGGCATCCCCAGGTCCAAGCGGAGCCCCGTCATTGAAAGTCGTCATGAATTCGCAATCGTCTTCGCAAATGACAAGCCCTCGCCTCTTCTCCGAGCCATTCCAAACCGCTGATCCAAACAAGCAAAACCACGTTTCCTTCAGCTGCAAGGTAAAGGGCGATTTGACGGCACTGGTGACCGACAATTTCGGACGCACCTACCTGGACATGCACATCCTGACGAAAATGAAACTTCCCGAATCGAAAGATTGGAAAAGCATCAGGCTGGATTTTACGCCCGATCCAACAGCAAAATCTTTCACGCTGGTCTTTGCGGGCAAAGGCACGCTATGGCTGGACTCCCTCCGCGCCTGGGCCGGAGACGGTGACGCAGCCTTCGTATCGCAAGGCGAATGCGAGCTCGCCCTGGCATTCCCGGAATCCGACGCCTCAATAGCCAGGATACAACTCTCCGACGAAGCACCTAAACTCAATTATTGCGCGACTGGAAATTTCGAAGGCGCGACGCTCAAGTCAAAGGTTGTCGACATCCATGGCAAGGAAATGCCTTTGCCGGATCAGAAGCTCGGACTTTCACGAGACGGAAAACTTGTCGGAGGCGACAAGCTGGCGCTTGAAAAAGGCGCAATAGACTTCTCCGCAACCCCTGGCAATAAGCCCTTGGGGCAGTTCAGGATTGAAGCATGGATCGAACGCGACGGGAAACGCATATCGCCCTTCAATGAGATGGTCGTCACCCGCATCCACCGTCCACTGCATTGGAATGAAGATGCGCCAAACTCCCCCTTTGGCTGTCATTTCATGGCTTCGCCAATCATCATTCCTATGATGAAAGCGGCAGGGATCAACTGGGTACGGCTCCATGACGCCGGCACTGACTATATAGGATGGTATTATTTGGAACCGGAAAAAGGTAAATGGCAGTTCCGCGACGCATCGATACAGCGCTATCGCGACGGGAAGATAAAGATTTTCGGAGACCTCCAGACCGCCCCTCTTTGGGCATCCAGCTACAAAGGCTCCGGCAAACAAAGCGTACATGGTTATTTTGACACATATTGGACAGTCGAAGACTGGGACGGCTGGACAAACTATGTTAAGACCGTCTGCTCCCGCTACAAAGGCATAATAGACGGCTACTACGTCTGAAATGAACCAGATCCAAGCAACGGCGTCTTGTTCCTGCATGATGGCTACATCGAAGGGGAGCAGAGGTATACACTTACCAAAACTGACGGAGCCAAAAACCAGGCGCACCTCTGCGAGGTGGCGTCAAAGGTTGCTAAGGAGATCGATCCTAAAATCAGGATTTCAGGCCCGAATATCTATACGTACTCAGTCGAAGGCCGCAAATTCAATCAAACATTGATCGACGCCGGGGCGTACAATAGCTGTGATTTCGCCGACTATCATAACTATGGACTGACGGAAGCATGCTTCCCTGGCGACTGGATTGAACAAAAGTACACGGGTATTTTAGGCCCCCTTATCGCATCAAATTTCAAAAAGCCCATCCACATGAGCGAGGGCACATCTGCCTACGATGGCCCAAAATATGCAGGGATGTACAAGCATAGCGTCCCCTGGGATCAAGACTATGCCGAAATCATCCCGTTTGCCGACAACTTGTGCCGTTTCGTTGTCGGAACGCTAGCTCTCGGCGTCGAGAGGATCAACCTCTACACGGCTGGCTCTGGTTTCCTTGGAAACGAAGGTGGCGGCTGTTTCACAATGCTAAATGCGGATGGCTATCCGCATCCGGCACTTGCGGCCTTCTCGAACATGGCCTGGCAGCTTGAGGACAGGAAATTCATGAAGCGTGTCAAGGTCGGGGAGAACGTCTGGGCGTACATCTTCGAGGGCCGAAAAGGGACTGTCGCGGTGATCTCCGGCTACAGCAACGGAAAATACACAGTGCCGAATTCCTCCGCTTTAGAGATTTGCGACCTTTTCGGCAACACTTCCAACGGCGAATACAAAGGATCATTGCTCTATGTGAAGTCGAAGCTTCCACCTGACGGGCTGGAAAGTGTTCTGGCTGGAAAAGAGTAGTAATTCTGCAGTATTCTTCATTGCCGGCTAATGGACATGGTTGAATTTTCAAGAAAGATATTTCGATTACAGAATGTTATCCGGCAGTTTGGTTTTAAATATCCCAATAGCAGTTGTAAAAACGGAGTTTTTATGAGTTGGAGACTAAGTGCTTATCCGTAAATAAAAGTTGAAATATTAAAAATTTGTGTCATTTTATTCTTCTAAAAGGAAGTACATAATGGCAAAGATCAAATCATGGGAAGTTTC
>CAIMFA010000987.1 GCA_903840185.1 uncultured Lentisphaeria bacterium
AGGGCGCAGTTATGGGAAGGCATCGGCTGATTGCGGGAAGAGAAATATGCGTTAATCAGCATGGAATCAAGCATCCGGTCAACCGCCTGACAGGAGGACAGGGAACCGTAATATCCGCGCGCAAGCAACAAAACAAAAACTGACTCCCCATCAAGCAGGCGCGGCCGCCCCGACTGCAGTTGAAGCGCGTCTTCGCCGGAAATGGCAGGCAGATCACCCAGCGGCAATCCGGACATGCGGGAGGACTCCCAGCGCTTGTCTTCAAGGCGCTGCTGTTTCTTCCGCAAAGCCCACGCATCAATATCTGCTTCTATCATGGATTTGATTGCCGGCGATTCCTTGAAAAACTCCAGACCTTCAAGAAGAATTTCTTTAAATTCTGTATCATGACATAATGCAAGCTGCGAAGCCGTATCCGCCGTGGAGAATAAATCACCAAACATTATCTATTCCTTAAATATTTAAAATTAACATAAGTTTATAATCAGAATATAATACACATAAAGAATTTGTCAATGTTAATATATAATAATTGCATTAAGTATGGCGCTGAAAAAATTACATTTCGAAAATATATCGAAAACCCATAGTCACAAAAAAATTTACAGCCGGAAAAACTTTTCGCTGATTTTGGGCAGAAATACGAATGAAAATCTTGGCATGCTCTCGGCATGGAAAACAATTTCCTACAGAAAATATGCTAAAACCCTTTTCGGACAGGGTCTAGGTAGCTGAAAAGTATCAAGCAAAATTGTAACAAATGTTGAAAGCGCGACACCAAGCAAAAGAAAACCAAGAGAGTGGAACATCCACGGTTCTGACGTTAATTTTTTGATTTTACCTTTTAAGATAGTCCATTCGTCGCAGGGAATAGGATAAGCCTCTCCTGACTTTGGGCGAAGAACGTCAAGACCCTGTGATAGCTGATACGGATTATTGTTGTTAGTCATTTTAGGACTTCCTTGTCAGGAGATGTAGAATGCTTTACTACACCAGCTAAAATTGCGTTCACTAAAACAGTGTATCCGCAATTGCCACAGATCACAGGGATGACGGGAATGACTGGACCTCCAATGACAAGGTTGCCTTCATTGTATTCTGTCAGCTGATATGTCGATTCGTGGACATTCCAAGGACCTTTCCCACACATCGTACAAGGGTGCTGCGATCCCCATTTATTTTGCAGATGAGAAATGACTATTTGGTCGTCAAATTTGGCCATTAATTTCCTCTCCTAACGTTATATAGGCGTCCTATCGCAAAACTCGGGCATTGTGCCCAAGGCAATCTATCGCGCTTCAATTATTGGTAATGTATATTGATCCGGAAAATTTATCAAACTGTTGCCATTGTTTTATCCATCTTTATTTACTGCGTCTCACGACATGTGTTATTATTCTCCAACAGTGCACGCAGGGCATAGTACCCGGCGTACACTGCGCGTATTTTAGGCAATATGGCATACAATTTATTGAAATAAGGCTATAATGCATCCTTCTTTATCATTAAGGGACGCAAAATGTCCCACCCTGTGCGTTATAATTTATATTAGTAAAGTTCTTTTGCGGTTAATAAAACTAGAAACAGGAGGCTGTCATGTTTAGAGCAAATGTTACAATCTCGGTTATTTTTATGGTGATATTTTTCAACATCATGCATATTACTCCTGCGGACAGTTCATCTAATGACAAGCAGCGTGCCGCGGACAAGCAGCGAAAAGCATTTGAAGAGAATAACTCCGGCAAAAAGTATCCGCCGACATTCAAGACCAATGCAAGCGACTATCATAATGGCAAAGATGTCATTGTCGGCTATGATAAACCAATGCGTGATTGGAGCAAGCCGGTTCCCGAAGAGCGGGATATAAAGTGCCCGAAATGCAGCGGCACCGGCCTGACTAAGGAAATGGTCGGCAATGTTGATCCTAAGCTTGAAATTAAAATCTGCAAGCGCTGCAGCGGCAAGGGAACCATCGGCAGAACGAAGATTTGAACAAGCAGCAGTCACTAAAGCAATAACGTCCGGAGGCAATTATGGAAATACTTACAGAATTTCTGAACTGGTATTTGATGCTGATGCTTAAAATTATCATATGGGGAATGGTCTTTGCATTTGTGGTGGGATTCCTTCTTGTCGCCACTGCCATTCTGCTGGCCTGGGTAGAACGATATTTACTCGAGAGAGCTTGTATTTCAGCCGCCAACAAGCTGATCAACAATGATCCTGCCCCCGTGCCGCCAGCTTCGACCGGTTCCGGCGGCAATCAAGTCTGGCTGACCGGCAAGGATGATTACGGTATCAATATGGAAGGCATGAACGGTTATCCCGGCGGCTACGGCGACGAACAGATGTTTGAAGACGAGGAGGAATTCCAAGGCATGGATTACGGCCTGCTTGATGATAAAACGAACGATGAAAACAACGAGTTGTAATACGATTCAGAGGGAAGATATTGTCTCAAGATGAACCGTTTACCAACACAATGGCTCTTGCTAAATTCTTATGCTCATGATATATTGGAATGGACAGGGGGGAGGAGATTACTTGTCTTGAGAACAATACCAAGTTGTGATTGACTACCAATATAATATTCGTAAGGATTAAGAGATTACAAAAAGGAGGAATCAGGTATGAAAATGACAGTTCACAGGCCAACCACGTCGGATAGTTGCAGTCAAGAAGTAGAGTCACCCATGAATTCTGCGACCTACTTTGAGATATTCCGGGAACAAGGCTTTTATAACATAAAACTTAGAGAAACGCTCAAACATCTCCAACTCATACCGACTGTGTACTTCAATCGAAAAAGGAGTGGGTTTGTATACTTTACCATTCTAGCTGAGGAACGAGCAAGGTTCAGCGACAATTTATGGGTGTTCATAGATGCATGCCAAAAAAAGGATAATAAGCCGAACTTTTGCACGGTTATCCCCAAGCTGGGCAAGGAGAGGATTGCATTCTCCGATATAATTGCCAAGTAATGAGATCGGCTTCAGATTTGATCGCCATCCGTGATAGGAGCGATTCTTCTTATTTACTGTGGAAACATTTACGCTTACTCTCGTAAACCGTTAAATGCACCTGATTATAAAACCACTGCACCAGGAAGATGTTGTTTAAGAACCGACCGTGCATTTTCTTGCGCTTTGAACCGTAGTTGATCGTCAGTAGAAGTCTTTGCATCGTATTTAATATAAAATTTGACGACAAAACACTTTGGAGTATCCTCTAAATATTGTTCAATTATTTGTTCTGGAAAACCACTTTCGTATGGCCACTCTTGACTAAAGACTGCCTCTTGCCATTTATTAGGCATAAGACTATATTCTTTATAACAAATGATAAACTCACGTACAGCCATGAAATATACTCCTTTGCTATGTTGCTAATCTGTTATGATATTACTCTTTCTCGAATCCTTGATTTGTGAATTTCAGTGTCCGGCTATTCTCGGTGACGGCGCGGACGACTTGGTCGGAAGCTCCATCCGGGAGGAACGCTTCAATCTCAAGAGTTACCTTGACTTCCGCACCCACCTGTCCGGCAATATGCGCTATTACCTCGTTGGCGATATTACTGGCATCGCGGCCTACACGTGCAGGGTCGAGCAGTACAGTACCATGGAATCGGCGCGGGCGCGATACTGTCACAGCAACAGGGGCCGTTTGAGTGGTTTCTGGCTGAGATTGACCGGAAACGGCGGCAGCTGTACCACCAATGCTCGTGCCGCTCGGAACAGCCCCCGGTGCCGTTTGATGCGCCTCGGCATCTATCTGCTTCCGTGCCACATCCGGTTTCACCAGCATCATAGGGCTGTCGGAAAAGATTGATACAACCTGTCCACCGCGCAGTCCGCGGTACCGTGCAGCGGCTTCATCGTAACTCTCAGCATATGCAAACGTGTCAGATTGCCAGGTCAGGAGGGAAACGCCGTCGCGAACCGCATCCATCAGCACACTGGAATCTTTTAGACGCGGCAGATAGAGATAGCGAGCAAAATCATCGACCAGTTGTTTGACCATTACATAGTCGCCGCGCCAAAGCGGAACGCGATCAAGTTCCATTCGCAGACGAGTTGGCGCGAAACTGGTCAGATAAAGTTCATCGGTACGCAACTTTTTGCTGGCGCGGACGGCTAGCGCATCAGTACCGGACAGCCTTATGGCCTGCCATGTGATTGGAGCCTGCGGATTGGTTTGTTCCGGCACCAGCAGCCACTGATATGTCTCCGGCAATCGCGCCGTTACCGCGCCGTCAGCCGCCTGTTTCTGGGTTTCGGCCTGCCGCACCTGATGCGGATCCAGATTAAGTTGCACTTTCTCGTTCAGGATCGAATCCCAAGCCAGAAACTTGCGTGCGGCCTCGTCCAAATCCTGCAAACGTGTTTTGTCCGCAGCCAGAAAGATTAAGGTATTGCGATAAATGCGGGGCGAATTACCACGCATTTCCAGAATCGCCTTAGCAGCGATCTCTGCGGCGCTGTTGCCTTCTTTTGTGTATGGATGATTGACGTCCAGCACCACCAGGCGAGCGTCGAGATCGTCGGGCACTTCGGAACCTGAGCGCGGAAGCGGGTGAATACGTGCAAAGTCTCCAGTCTTGCTCAAGTCAGCGCGTAATCTTTCTTCCAGTTCATGCGCCACTTTATCTGGATCGCGATTGAACTGTTCGGCGCGGTCTTCCGCCAGTTTTGTCACTGTCGGTTGGGTGGAATACCAATAACGCGGCCCATCCTGATACAGATAAGTCGCGGCTCCGGCCATACGGCGCAGGGCATCGCCAAACACAGCGGGAGATTCTCCCGGCATCACGCAGCCAAGCTTAACTCTTCGATCCTCGATACCCCGATGTGCTGCATTCGTGGTCGGAGCCGAGCCCATATAAATGGCACGGGCCACACGACGGCAGGCTGAGAACTTGCCAAGATTGGGTATTTCACTATCTAATTTCAACGGTAGTGAGTTCGCTCCATCAACATCACGCTCAATCACCGGAACCCAGTTATCTGAGAGGTAACGGGTCAATTCGGACTGTATGCGCGGATCATCTATCGCCACATTGGCGGGCAGAATTAACGGATTGCGGTCGCCCTTCTCCCACAGACTGTGGATCACCGCAGCCATTAATCGCAATACACCGCGGGTACGCTGGAACTTCACCAGCGTGGACCAATCAGTATAGAGCCGGTCAAAGATTTCCGGGTGAATCGGATATGCCATCTTTATGCGCTTCTCATATTCAGCTTCGTGGCATTCCGGCGGAAACTCGGCCTGTTGTGTGCGATAGAATTCGGCAAAAGCGCGCGCCACTACATCCCGGTCCTTAAACTGTGCCTGGTCAGCCAGTGGTTTAAACAGCCTCCGGCGTACTATCTCGAAACCTTCCTCCGCAGTGGCTGGACGCCACGAAGATTCTACACGGCCCACCACGTTGCGCAACCGGTCAAGAGCTTCGCGACCGCGTGTTCCGCCGACTTCCACATCATCGGCTTGGGTATGCGGCGAGCCAGAAGTGTCCGAAGCAGGCAGACTGATTACCAGCATACAATTCTTGGCCAGCTTGGCCGACTCGGTAAGCACTTGAGCAAATGAGAATTGTGTTTCAAATCCACCGGCAGGCAGATCGCTCTGATCATGAAGCTGCCGTGCATAGGCCACCCACTCATCAATCAGAATCAGACATGGACCGTATTCATTGAACAGCTCGCGCAGTACGTCTCCAGGGCTGGTTGCCTTTTCATCATCGGCCTTGATACGGGCAAAGGCTTTCTTGCCGCCAAGTTGCCAAGCCAATTCGCCCCATAGTGTGCAAATAACAGTCCCGTCGGATTTAACGGAAGGATTGCCGGGAGAAATTTTATTGCCCACCAGCACAACGCGCCGGACCGCCGGAATCTTGCTGACTCCTGCTTCTGCCATTACTGCGTCGATGCCGGTAAGTTCTGTCGGTGCAATGCCGGAAAACAGATGAAAAAGCGCCAGCATGGAGTGGGTCTTGCCACCGCCGAAGTTGGTTTGCAGTTGCACTACCGGGTCGCCTTCGGATGTACTACCACCCAGACGCCGCACCGCACCAACCAGCATTTCCTTCAGGCTTTCGGTAAGATAAGTGCGCCGAAAAAATTCAACGGGGTCTTTGTATTCTGCTGTGCCTTCGCCCAGATGCACCTGCCACAGGTCGGCTGCGAATTCAGCCTGCTGGTAGCGGCCGCTGGCTACATCTTCATGCGGCATTACCACTTCACGCCATGGTTTTAAATTTCCAGTCACCCCGCTTTCGATGGCGGTACCTGCGGACTTCCGCATCTCGCCACGGGCCTGCTCATCAAAGCGCAGGCGTAGCAATTCCATCTTCATCTTCTCGACTTCATCCGCCTGAGTAGCGGAAACAGCGGAAAGCAAGCGTCCGACAGAATCTAGTGCGCGGTAGGCATCATCGCCAGAAAATGTTTCCTGATGCGCCCACTTGTTGCGCCATTCACGAATTTCCGACACCAGGCTGCGTTCAGAGAATCCAAGCGTTTTCTTGAAAACATCGTTCCACGCCTCCCAGACAAGCTTGAGTTGAGCCGCCACGTCCCATTCGGCAATCTGCTTCTTGACGACAGTTTTGTCATCGCCAAAATAGCGGCGCGCAGTATCAACGGCTTGATCCTGATACAGGTTCTTAAACTCGCGTTCGACGAAAGGGGCAAGCCCAGCGCGGAGCAGTTCCAGCGCTTTACCGACACGTTCATGATTAGTTAAAGCCATAGATTACTACTCCTGGTCGAACAGTTGTCCCTGTTCAGTGCTAGATTTGCTGCTCTCCTGACGTGCCAGTCTAGTGATCTCCAGCCAGCTTTGTACGAGAGCGTTGTATGAAAGCGCCTCCGCAGTGCGCTTTTTGCGCTCGCAGAGGGTGTACAGTCGGTAGCATAGCTCACGGGCGATTTCGGCATCGGAACCAAGTTTTGCGACCAACACCGATGCTGCTCCTTCGCCACCTGATTCGAGTACGCGTATCAGATGATGCACTATTTCCCACACAGTAAGGCGGTTATCGGTTACAGGATCCCAATCAGCAGGGAGTTCATTGGGCCGCAGCAGTCGAACCTTGCCCGATTTAGAAAAGAGAATACCTGCCTCAACTAGGCCAGTCACAGCAGTGTTCTTGGATTTGGAGAGCTGTTCAGCCACTCCATAATCGCCATCATTGAAACCGTACTGATCAAACCAAGTTAAAGCCCAACGGCTATCAGCATCGAAATCACCTTCCTGCTCGGCCAGCGCTTCGTCGAGAGTCTGGTTGATTAGAGCCAGTGCCTCGCGCACTGTAAGTACTTTGCCTTCGGCATCAAGCACTTTGGAATAGCGGGTGTAAACCCCCATGCCTGGGCCAATGGCAGCCTGCGCCAAGTCGACCGGGGCGATGTTGCCGGCTTGTAGATGTGCCAACGCCTGTGGTAATTCGGCCTTGAGCGCAGCTACAAAATCACGTCGTGTAGCATGTTGAGCATTAGTTGGACGTTGACGACATACAATAACGATACTGGTGGCAAGAGCGTTAGAGGATTGTCCCCGCAGGCGACTGTCATTCTCCGTCCGCATCGGCCAAGTTCCAGTAGTAGCGAACCCAGCACGAATCACCGCATCGAGGAAGGTTTCCCAACCAGTGCTAGCAGTCCCTTCACTGCCGTCACTCTCAGATTGTTTGAAGGCGTAGTAGATAGTAACAGGGAAGGCGGGGTGAGCCTGCTCTGCAATCCTATGCATTGCTTGAGTCATGCCGTTTAGAAAGAAAGCTTCAGCTCCGGACTTGTCTTTGTGACGATATGCAAACGCAACCAATTCCTCTGTTTTTGGTACAGCAAGTGTAGTAAAAAGATCAGGAAAGGCAGTCTTCAGCGAGTGGCGCATCCAGATGTAGAAGAAGTCCGATAAGTCTGCATATGGAACATTGTCATAATAAGGAGGATCTGTTGAGACTACCTTTGCAATCGAAATATCTTGTCGGCCAGCATCGGCTTGCTGCGCAGAACCATTACTATTAGAAGAAACAAATTCGAATGTCTTTGTAAATGCTTTAGTGATACCATCAACAAAAACAACCCATGCACCTGAGCTATCTCCTAGAGGATTACCTTCTGCAAAATCCCAAATCATTGGGATTGCTTGGCGACCAAACAACTGACGTGGGCATTGAGCAATAGGCTCCCATCTACAAAGACTGTTCCCTAGGTCGGCTTGCTTGCTAAGAGCAAACGTCAAGTATACTGCCACTGCATCAGCATAGGCAGATGCTCCGGTACCACCAGCGCAAATTGGTTTGCAATTTTCAAGCAGGCCTACAGCGATTGCATCTGCCTTTATGCGGTCGCGCATCTCTCCAATCAAGTCAGATAAAGTCGTTAGTGCCACCAATTGGCGATCGGTAAATAATTTTTGCCATTCGTTTAGGCCATAGATACAGGGGGTGAATGCTCTGGCATCTTCAACAAACGATCCTTCCGGCTTCCATTTCGGTTTTGCATTTTGCGCTATCAACTCATGTTCTGATGCAGGAGATAGATAGACACGCCCACGATCCCCTTCTGCCACAATCGCCATTAGCCGCGCACCCATGCGACCGGCCTTACCTTCGATTTTTATGTGTTCTCCTGACATTGGCGTGCCTGACATAAGACACTTAAAATTAGCCCCACGAGCCAGCTTTGTACCATTTTTCGCTATCTCTGCATCCTTCGGCTTACCCACTTTAACTGTGAATCGAAAATTGTCTCTTTCGATTACGGGCTCTACATAGGCCTCCTTGCCTAACTTGGTGGAGATCATAAATGTAGATATGAGTGGCACATCAACATTAGCAAACGCCGGATTGGGACTTTTAACAGTGCGCGCCCATAGCCATGCAATAACGTTAAGCTTCCGACCAACGTATTTCTTCAGGTCAGGTCGCTCCTGCGCCATGGGCTCTGTGACTTCGATCTTAGGATAGAGATGACCGATGCGTTTCTCTGCTTCGTCGCGCATCAATTTGCCGTAATATCTAACATCATCTGCAAGACCTTGTACGCCTTTCCATGTTTTGGTGTTCCGTGCAAAATGCTGCGACTCAGGGTTAACCGGCGGCTTGTCTGCAAACTTGTGAGGAATTTCTATCATCGATTTGTTGATCAGTACCGCCACCGGGTTCAAGTCACTGGCATAACTTTCAAGTCCGAGCCGTTGCGCCTCCAGCGGAAGAGCTCCACCACCGGCAAATGGGTCGTGGAACCCTGGTAACTTATTAGGATTAAACAGCTCTTTTGCATGGGGGTGGTCGGCGTTCTCAGTGCAGGTTCTACTCCAACTCTGCCAAATTTCGTTTCGAGCCTGCTGTAATACTGTCTCATTGGTAGTGTTCTCCCACAGCACGAGCTCTTCTATGATGCGGAACAGCCGCTGCCGTTCCTGCTCCTGCGCCTCTTTTGTCTTGAAAATTTCCGGATGCGACGATGGGTCGTCCACCATCTGAGCAAATATTACCGCACGTGCCGAAGCAAGGGGGCGGCGCGCCCACCACAAATGCAGGGAAGAAGGATGCCCATGGCGAATCGACTTTTCTCTTGAGCTAGCGATATTGATGGCCTCTAGCGGCAAGGCGACTTCAATAAGTTTTTTCTTGTAAGTCATGAGGGATCCCCCGATCTGGTTATCAGTTCTGAAAAGTCATAATTCACGCTAGTCGCACCGAAGTCCGGCTCCCGCTTAAATGGATGCCGCAGATAGTGAACTCGGTGCGTATCCTGCGGACCAAATTCGACAATGGCCAAGATGAAATCGTCAGGTTTATTGAGTGAATAGAGTATTTCATTGCGCGTTACCGTAATTACATCCGCGCCTGCTATGCGTCCCTTTACTTCGATGAAGCGCAACTTGCCGGTGTGCGGTATACGGCTTTCAATATCATAACCGAGTTTTTCAAATTCACGGTCAGTCGGCTCAAACCCCATTTTGCGTTCCGTTTCCATAATGATGGCCCGAGCTCGCGCCGCACTGATTTGAGTATCTACAGGAACTGTTGTAGTGGACGTTGTCTGTCCGGTCATAGCTTTAATGAGCCCAAGCGGCACAACCAGCAGTCCGCCCAGCACGACTGGCGGCAACGGCGAGAGCTGGGCTTCCATTTTAAGTTCCTCCAACCGTTTTTGCAGCCGTCCTTCCAGGATGTCGGCACGTTTGCGCGCCTCACCTGAATTCAGTTTGGCATTGGGTTTTCCGGACTGTTCCTGAAGTTTGAGTTCTTCGGCACGATGATCCCAGTAGGCGATTTCTCTGGTAAGCCGCTCTTTTACTGCGGCCTCAGTCTTGGCAATGAGTTTTAGTTTGCGGTCGCGTATCTCCGCAAGATGTTCCGGCACCACTTCCGCAATGGCATATCCTTTCGCCTTCTGCTCCAGATCGCGGTTGATCCACAGACATTCAGGCCGGTCGAGAATAGCCTTGATCCCCGGTTCGCCGGATGCCAAAGGGCGATAATCTAGATAAGGCGCGTAATGAACATGGCAGGTTACGCCGTCGGCATTCTGCTCGACATAAAGCATGCGTTTGGAAACGATGCGGCGTTCACCGGAACGGGTGAGTCCGGCATCCTGTATTGAGTGTTCCAGATAAAACAACATGCGTGGTTGTGTGCCTAGGTCGCGTTCATCCACCAGCACTGCACCGCGTTTTAACAGATCGCGATTGCGTTCCAGCGTGAGGTCGATGACGGCATCAAGCAGCGGGTTCCCCGGACAGATAAAAGCGGCCGGCAACAGACCCTGCACAGCCACTAGGGATTTTTCGAAGGCAATACGTTCGTAGGAAGGCTGTACTGGTTCGGCAATGCCGATGAGCCGGTCGCGGTTCCGTACAGTGGCGGGAACATGGGTGATTTCATAGCGACTGGGTTCGCGTTGTTTGATGGTGCCGCCGAGTTGTTTAAATGCTTCGTGAAAGAAGGATTCGATGTAGTGCGGTTGCAGTCGCCGGGCATCGGCACGCTCCATATCTTCGCGGATGAGCTGCACCTTGCTGGCATCCATGGCATCGTGGGCGAGCACCCGTTCTTCCAGCAGGGCTTCAAGATGGCTGCGGTCAAGAGATGTATCAAGCACGGTAGTAAGATAGGCTTTAACATCTTCCTTTTCGCCATACCGAATAGCTTCGATCAGCAATTCGCGCAGCGATTTGCCTTCAAACTGGAGTTTGCCCAGCACATCAAAGACCTGCCCGCCGAGAGCATTGCGCGCCTCTTCCAGTTTTTCCAGCAGCCGGTGATACACGTCGCCCTCGCGGGTTTCTTCTGCCACCAAGTTCCACAAGTGGCAAGTCTCGGTCTGGCCGATACGGTGAATACGTCCAAAACGCTGTTCGAGCCGGTTGGGGTTCCACGGCAGATCGTAATTCACCATTAAGTGCGCACGCTGAAGATTGATTCCTTCACCGGCAGCATCGGTAGCCAGCAATACCTGTACTGCCGCGTTGTGCCTGAATGCTTCCTGTACATTCAGCCGCTCTTTGCGGCCAATGCCGCCGTGGATGATGACCACCGATTCCTTACGGCCAAGCAGGGTTGTGATGCGCTGTTCCAGATAGTTGAGCGTGTCGCGGTGCTCGGTGAAGATGACCAGTTTCTGGTGTGGAGACGGTGTGGGCGGCGGGATTGCGCCGGAACCATAGGGAGCCGCCGGATCGGCTACACCGAGTGTAATTGCTCCCTGGGTGAAAATTTCTGTGAGCAGGCTGGCCAGTTCGCACCACTTCGTGTCTGTGCCGCTGCGGCGGACAGCCTGAGCATACCCTTCCAGTCCTTTCAATGTTTCAATTTCGCTACGCAGTTCGGCAATGGAACGGGCAGCGGTAGCCTGATCGAGTATTTCTTCTTCGGCGGATTCAACTTCATTATCCGGTGCGTCTTCCAGGTCTTCGATATCATCGGTATCCAGAACAGGAGCATTGGACGTGATGAGGGACGAAACCTGTCCTCCGCGCTGGAGCAGTTCAAGCTCACGCAACCGGCTTTCAAGTCGTTCGCGACGGCGGCGGAGAGATTGATAGATTGCTTCGGGTGATGAGGCCAGCCGCCGTTGCAGGATAGTCAGCGCAAAGCCGACAGTGCCTGCCCGTTTGTCATTTTCCAGAGCTTCGGCGCGGTTGAATTCCTCGCGTACATAATCAGTGACGATTTTGTAAAGATGAGTTTCTGCATCGGATAGTTTATATGGCACTGCATAGGCGATACGCTTCGGAAACAGCGGCGTACCATCAAACTTCAGCAAATTCTCCTTAACCATGCGCCGCATCAGGTCGGAAACATCGGCAGTATGCGCGCCATCGCGATAGCGTCCTTCAAAACGATCACCGTCCAGAAGAGCCATGAACAATTGAAAGTCGGCTTCCTTGCCGTTATGCGGCGTTGCCGTCATCAGCAGGAAGTGCCGGGTGAGAGTTGAAAGCAGTTGGCCAAGCCGGTAACGCTTGGTGTATTTTACCTCGCCGCCGAACAAACTGGCTGACATCTTGTGAGCTTCGTCACACACAATGAGATCCCACCGGCAATCGGGCGACTTGAGTTTTTCCTGAACGTCCTCATTGCGCGAAAGTTTGTCAAGACGGGCAATAACCAGATTCTTCTCGAGGAACCAGTTACCTGTGCGGGCCGACTCCAATTGGTCGTTGGTCAGTATTTCAAATGGCAGATGGAAACGCTGATAGAGTTCGTCCTGCCATTGTTCTGCCAGACTGCCAGGGCAGACGACAAGGCAGCGGTGAAGATCACCGCGGGCAATGAGTTCTTTCATCAAGAGTCCAGCCATGATGGTTTTGCCGGCACCAGGATCGTCCGCCAGCAGATAACGCAGCGGTTGGCGGGGAAGCATGGCCTCATATACAGCAGTAATCTGATGCGGGAGCGGTTCCACGAGTGAGGAGTGGACGGCAAGCACAGGATCAAAAAGGTATGCCAGACGAATGCGATGCGCTTCGGACACAAGGCGGAAAAGCGCGCCGTCGCCGTCGAAGCTCCAGGGTCTTCCTTGTTCGACTACCTCAAGGCGTGATTCGTCGTGGCGGTACAGAACTTCATTACCCAGCTTGCCATCCGGAGACTTAGTGCTTATCCGTAAATAAAAGTTGAAATATTAAAAATTTGTGTCATTTTATTCTTCTAAAAGGAAGTACAT
>CAIMFA010000988.1 GCA_903840185.1 uncultured Lentisphaeria bacterium
ACCACGGTATCGGCAGCCTCTCAGAATACGAACCAATTCTCAAAATCTTCGCAATCTATATTGAATTTTCAACCTTATAGAGTATAAATTAGGCTTAATCTCTGATACATACACATTTATAAACATAGAAAACTAAAATGGTGAATTATGGATTTTTATGAATTGAAGGAGCTTGAATTCGGCGATAAAAAAGCTACAGCCAAGCTTTCTGTCTGCCCGGTGGTGAATTGCAATTGCGGCGATATGTCATTGGAATTTAACAATCCGGATCTGCCGATGGAGATAGACTTGAATATTTTTTCCCGTGAAATCACGGCAGATGAGGATGATTCTCCTGCCGAAGATGAAGATGACAACCGGCTGCAGCAGAAATTTCTGAACTCCATCAGCGAAAAACAGTGGGAAGCGCTTTTCCGGTGCTATATGGATATGAAAAGGCGTCAGACAGCTGCCGCCAGACTTGATGAGCATTACTATATTTTTAACTTCAATGGAATTGAAAAAGAAGGTGAATTGACCACCTATTGCGATGTCTTCCCGTTTGATCTACCCATGGAGATTGAATCCGGCAGCACGGTACTGACCGTAATAGATTATCATTGCCTGAATCCAAACTGCGGCTGCCATGACACCGCGGTGGAATTTGTTAATCTGCGCGACTGCCCGGAAGATGAGGATCCGCAGTCTTTCGGGATCTTCATGCTTGACTACCAGAAACAGACCTGGGATTTAATGCATGGAGAAGAGGATGTTCTGCCGGGTGAAATTCCGATGCAGGTTCTGCGCAACCTGGTCGAAAGTCAAAATCCTGACTTCTATAAGGAACTGGCTAAACACCATAAAAAATTGAAGGAACTGTATCAGGTCCGCCGGACGCAGGCTAAAACCGGAGCGCAAAAAAGCGGAAAGAAAAGAAGAAGATGAGTGACCTTCGAATAGCTGAGAACATTTCAGCAGATGATCTATTTCCCTCTTTGCTGGAATTGCTGAAAAATGAATTCGTGGACTCTGCCCAACCGGACTTGTCAAAATTATCCATTGACAATAATGTTGATGAAGAAAAACGATTGATAATTCCCAAACGCGAAGAAATTGAGATTGTTTATGGCGATAAAGTTCTAAAATGGCGGAATGATTCCATCCGGGCGCTATTCCGTGGCAACCGCATCCCGCCGGACATGGAAAAGTTTCCGGCTGAGTATCGTTTTTTCTTTTTTAGAATCGAAGAACCCATTGCGACTTTCAGCAAACATCAGGAACTGGCGCTTAATGACGCCGCTTTTGAGGAAATTTTTTCCGCCATGCGCCGCCGTCCTGACGGACGCAGGATTAACCTGATGCACGATCTGATCTGGCAGGCCGCCGCATTTGCGCTGGCGCTGCGTCCATGCAGCGAAGCAGAGTATACAGCATTGTTTCAGAGACTAGAGAAATCTGCCAAAATTTTCAATAAAGGCCGCAACAGCAAAAACTATTTATGGTACCTGAGAGAACACTTTTAAATAATTGAAAATTGAAAGTGGAAAATTGAAAATTTAGAGCGGAAAAGAAAATTGAAAATTGAAAATTAAGAGCTGGAAAGACAATTGAAAATTGAAAGTGGAAAATTTAGAGCGGAAAAGACAATTAAAAATGGAAATTACAATACCAATAAAACAATTAACTGTGGAAAGGTGAAATTTAAATATGGGCGCTGAGCAAAAAAACGTGGTTATGAATAAATCATATGCGTTTGCATTAAGAATAATAGATTTGTATAAGTATCTTACCGCAGAAAAAAAAGAGTTTGTACTGTCTAAACAAATTTTGCGCAGTGGAACAGCAATTGGAGCTCTCGTAAAAGAATCAGAACATGCCCAGTCCAAACCCGACTTTATAAATAAAATCAATATTGCGCTGAAAGAAGCTAATGAAACCGATTACTGGCTGAGTCTGCTCAAGGACAGCAATTATATAGATGATAATATTTCTGCCTCAATTCAACCGAATTGTGTTGAATTGATTCGCCTCTTGGCAAGTATCGTTAAAACAAGTAGAACGAATCTCAAAAACGTATAAAATTGTATTCAAAATAATTTTCATTTATTACTTAAGGTTTTAAAATCATTTTCAACTTTCAACTTTCAATTTTCAATTATTAAGGTTTCCCATGAATAATAAATCAAGTTTAGAAGAAATACGTGAAAATTTTGATAACGATGTTGAACGGTTCTCCAACCTGAAAACCGGGCAGACTGCCACGATTGATGCGCCGCTTGCCATGGAGTTGATCACCCGGGCGGCATTCACATCTACCGTCAATATCCGCAAGGTGCTGGACATCGGATGCGGTGCCGGCAACAACACGCTCAAGCTGCTGGAACTGGCTACGCCATTTGATTGCGATCTTGTAGACTTGAGTCTGCCCATGCTTGAAAGAGCCCATGCAAGAATATCCGCAGTAACTCAGGGAAAAGTCAGAACTTTTCAGGGCGACTTTCGCACCATTGAACTGCCTGAACAGAGCTATGACGTCATCCTGGCTGCCGCAGTTCTGCATCATCTGCGCGATGATCAGGACTGGGAAAATACCTTTAGTAAGATTTACCGGTTGACAGCCCCCGGCGGCAGCGTCTGGATAACGGATTTAATCGCCCATGAAACCGTACCGGTCCAGAGCATGATGTGGGAACGCTATGGCGAATATTTGAATTCACTTGGCGGCGAAGAGTATAGAGATAATGTTTTTGCCCACATCGAAAAAGAAGACTCCCCGCGTCCGGTCACCTATCAACTGGATCTGCTGCGAAAAGTAGGTTTTGACCATGTCGAACTATTGCACAAAAACTCGTGCTTCGCCGCTTTCGGCGCGGTTAAAAGCAGAAAATCATAATGCATATTGCTGAATATTTGAAGTTTTCAATTCGAGGTTTTTCTCCGAAACGAATGGGGTACTTGCTGGATTTGGTGAGTTTGTGTTTTGTTCCTGTTCACTTTATAGTATCATGCAAACAAAGTGGAGGAATTGCATGCTTTGCTTCATTTAGTTTGCTGGTAGTATTTATTCTGTGCGTGTTAACAACTCCTACAGATAAGCAACGATTTATGCCATTTGTTTTCGGCATTTTTGTTGTTATACTGCACTCTTTGTTCGTTCATTGATACCGGCATAAATAATTTTAAGCCATGAAATTTATACAATGTACAACATAATCACCAGAGCTTCACCGGCAGCAGATGGATAGGATCAGGGGAATCAGCATTTCGGAGATTTCTTCGGCGGCGCCGATGGTGTCGCCGGTGGCTCCGCCGATCTTGCTGTTCGAGTACCAGCGCCAGCAGCAGATGAACAGCAGAATCCCGGCGACGGCGTACAGGCCGTTTATACAGAACAGCCACCAGGCGGCGGCAACCATGACAGCCAGACTCCACAGACAGGTCAATAAGGATTGACGTTTGAACATAACCAGCCCCAGGCCGGTTTCGCGGGCATAGCGGGAAAAATAGATGTAGATGACAACAGCGCAGCGTCCGGAAAGCGCCGCCAGCAGGACGGTTGACGGCAGCATCGCTACCGGCAGCGAGACCAGCGCGGCTGTTTTCAATCCAAGCACCGCCAGCATGGCGAATACACCCATCGTGCCGATCCGGCTGTCGTGCATGATTTCCAGCATTTTTTCTTTAGAACGGCTGCTCATAAAACCATCAGCGGAGTCAGCCAGCCCGTCCAGATGAAAACCTTTGGAGAATGCCACCAGCAGCACCACCAGCGCCACCGCCGCAACGGCGTGCGAAGCGCAATGATTCAATCCCAGCGCAACCGCATAGGCAATCCCGCCGACAATCAGACCGACCACCGGGAAGAAGGGCTTGGAGTGTTCCAAATCCGCTTCCGTAGCGTTAAAACCCGGCACCGGCAGAATAGTCAGCATAGTTACCGCAGCAGCAAATCGTCTTAACATATATTATACCTTTGAAGTTTGGGAGTAGTGGGAAGACTGAGATGACTGGGATGTATTTTTCAGTTCCACACTTTTCTCGCTTTTCTCGCTTTTCTCGCTTTTCTCGCTTTTCTCGCTTTTCTCGCTTTTCTC
>CAIMFA010000989.1 GCA_903840185.1 uncultured Lentisphaeria bacterium
ATTTCACGGTGGAGAAAGACGACAAGGAATTGCGCATCAAAACCAGCCGTTTTGAGCTTGTTTATTCATTCAGCCGCGGGATGCTGCGCCCCGGGGTGTTGAGAATCAAGCTGCCCGGAGACAATATCTGGCAGTTCGGCACTGTCAGCAGTGACCGCAACCTTGGCGGAACGGTGGACTCGCTGGACGGGATCGGCTCACCGATCGGACTCGGACATGGCCTGCTGTCGCGTGACGGCTGGCATGTCGTTGATGACGCGAAGACGCCGCTGCTGATTGACAACTGGATAGCGCCGCGCACCGGGCGGGAACGGGATATTGACCAGTATTTCTTCGCGTACGGCACCGATTACCGGGCGGCGCTGAAAGCCTTGTCCGAAGTCTCCGGCAGGATCGGGCTGCCGCCGCGATATGTGCTGGGTTCATGGTATTCGCGCTGGTGGTACTATACTTCTAAAGATTATCGCGAGATTATCAACGAGTTTGAGCAGCACGGTTTCCCGCTGGATATTATCGTGCTGGATATGGAATGGCATCCGCGGACCGGAGATGACGGTCTCGGCTGGGCCGGCACGCTCGGCTGGACCGGCTGGTCATGGAACCGCGAACTGCTGCCGGATGCCGAAGAGCTGCTTAAATGGTTTAAAGCCAAAGGCCTGAAGGTGGTGCTGAATGTCCATCCGCATGACGGCATCCGCAAACACGAAGACATGTATGCGGACTTTATGCGGGCGATGGGCGAAGATCCGGCAACCGGCAAAGCCCTGCAGTTTGACGCCGGCGACAAAAAGTATATGGAGGCATATTTTAAATACACCCACACGCCGCGCGAAAAGGAAGGCGTGGACTTCTGGTGGGTGGACTGGCAGCAGGACTGTCTGTTTCCGGAAATAAAAAGTGTGCCCGGCCAGCCGCATCTGCCCTGGCTGAACTGGTGCTATTACCACCACCGCGAAAGCGACAACCGGCGCGGTTTGTCCTTCAGCCGCTGGGGCGGCTGGGGCGATCACCGCCACCCGATATATTTTTCCGGCGACGTGGTCAGCAACTGGGATATGCTGGCGTTTGAAGTGCCGTTCACGGCGATTGCCGGCAACGTCGGCTGTTTTTTCTGGTCGCATGACATGGGCGGATTTCACGGTAAACGCAATGAGGAACTTTATGCCCGCTGGTTGCAGTTCGGCGTTACCACCGCCTCCATGCGCTGTCATTCGGCTGGCGACGAACTGGACCGCCGCCCCTGGAAATGGAGCGCGGAATATACTGAATCAATGCGCCATTCGTTCGAATTGCGCGCCAGGCTGATGCCGTATATCTACAGTTCAGTGCATCAAACCTGCGTTGAGACTGTTCCGCTCAGCCGGGCGATGTATTTCGAGCATCCGGAAAGGGAGGAGGCCTATACCAATCCGCAGCAGTTCTATTTCGGCGATCATCTGCTGGCGGCTCCAATCGTATCGGAAGGCATCGGCTCAGGGCATGTCGGATTACAGACGGTATGGTTTCCCGGCGGCGAATGGTACAACTTCTTTACCGGCGAGAAATATTCCGGCGAACAGGAAGTGATTACCGGCGCCGGACTGAACGAGTTTCCGCTCTTTGTGCGCGGCGGCGCTCCGCTGGCGCTGGCCGAACCATCCAGGCACATGACTTCCGAGCAGCCGTCCCGTCTGACGATCCGGCTCTATCCGGCTTCGTCCGGCACCAAAAACTCATCTCTGCTGTACGAGGACGACGGCGAAAGCCGGGATTACCAGCAGGGCAAATGTGCTCAAACAGAACTGACTTACGAAAACCGGGCAGGGGTGCATGTACTGGAACTCGGTGGAACAAAAGGCGCTTATCCGGGCCAGCCGCTCACCCGCGCCTACGCGGTCGAATTGCATTGTGTGGCGGCGGTGAATAAGGTGCTGGTGAACGGCAGTGCCGCGCCGTTTAAATTCGATGCTGCTGCGAACATCTGCCGTGTGGAGCTGCCGGAATCCCCGCTCTCCACCGTATTTGTCGTGGAGCTGACGGCGGACGAAGTTTCCGCGGAACTTATCCGGTCGCGCAACTTTATCCGGCGTGCTGAACTGCTGCTGGGCAGGCCGTTCAATGGTATGACTCCGGCTGCGGTTATCGCTGAATACGCTGCGGCTGATCTGCTCCGTCTTGCCGGTTGCGGCACGGTCATGAAGAACGAAAATCTCTATCTGCGCGGGGATAAGAACAGGTTGAAGTTCTATCCCGGATGCCCGGAGATTGCTCAGGCTGTCGAGTTCAAAGCCTCATATCTCGAAGAACAAGACAACGGCTGTAGTGAAGTTTTTGCCGCCGGATTCAAATCCGGCAACACCAGATTCCCGATACAACTGCCGGGATTTAATGGCGGGAATCAAGCTGACGTCAAACGGCGCATTGAGGTAACTGCGGCAGTTCACGGACAGCAGATAGTTTTTGTTCAGGAGTTGTGAGCCGGGCGTAGCAGGTATTATTCCAGGGCCGGCCAGATTCTGCCGCCAGCCGATCTTCTCAGGTGGACTTTGATATCAAAGGTCTTATAGAGATTATCTTCGGTGAGGATTTCCGCTCTGGATCCGGAGGCGATAATCCGGCCTTCCCGGAGGATCAGACCGTGCTCAAACGACGGCAGGAGTTCTTCCAGCCGCTGGGTGATGAAGATCATCGTCGGGGAATCTTTGCGCAGCGCCATCTCATTGATCGTGTCCAGCAGATATTCCCGGCTTTTAAGGTCGAGGTGAACGCAGGCTTCGTCGAGGATCATCAATTCCGGATTGCAGATCAGAGCCCGCCCGATCAGCAGTTTCACCTGCTCGCCTGACGACATCCAGCCGATTTTACGCTCCGCCAGATGGGCGCAGTCGAGTTTCTTCATAACGCTTAAGGCATGTCTGATTTCAGTCTCTTTCGGTTTCCTGAACAGTCCCAGCGTGCCGTCCAGGCCGGATATCACGATTTCCAGTCCAGTCCATCTAGTGGACGTCCACTGCTGGATGAACGGGCTTACCCAGGCAATGCCTTTGCGCACTTCCGAAAGGTCAACCTGTCCGTAGGTATTGCCGAGCACTTCCACGGTCGCTCCGTGCAGCGGCCAGACAAAACCCATCAGG
Organism: uncultured Lentisphaeria bacterium; assembly: GCA_903840185.1. Classification (GTDB taxonomy): domain Bacteria; phylum Verrucomicrobiota; class Lentisphaeria; order Victivallales; family Victivallaceae; genus CAIPAT01. Next base: position 3,114 of record CAIMFA010000989.1, read on the forward strand.
GTCTTTACCAGCGTAGTCTTGCCGGCGCCGTTGGCTCCGAGAATGAACCAGTGTTCGCCGCGCCGGACTTTCCAGTTGAGATTTTTCAGTATCAGGCGGTCATCGAGATAGACTTTGGCCTTCTCTATCCTTATAACGTATTCGGTTTCAGGCATTTTTCACCAGTTGCAGTGTTGAGTGTTATTCTTGTATCTTATCCAGTCGTCGCGCAGTTTTTTGCCCTTGGCAAACTCATCCTGGAGCTGATCGTACTGTTTGTTTTCAATGATCTGCCGGATATGCCGCCAGCGTTTTTCAAGCTCCTTGACGGTCTCCAGCACCGCCGGCTGATTATTTTCGATAATCTCCCGCCACATCTGCGGCGAGGAGGAGGTTATTCTGGAGGTGTCGCGGAAACCGGTGGCGCAGCCGGAATAGCGCAATTTCTGCTCTTTTTCCGGACAGTCCAGCACGGCTTCGGTCAGCGCCAGCGCCAGGACATGGGAGATATGGCTGGTATGGGCCACCAGGATATCATGTTCCCGCACCCCGATTTTAACCGTGCTGGTGTTGATGTCCTCCCAGAACTTTATGATCCGGGCAAATGCCTCCGGGCAGGTATCGGGGGTTTCGGTGACGAATACTTCAGCATTATTGTAGAGCGTTGGAAACGCGGCGTCAGGACCGGATTTCTCCGTTCCGGCCATCGGGTGGCCGCCGACGAAATGAACTCCGCGCGGATGCAGATTCTTCTCGCCGCATTCCACCACCACTGCCTTGACGCTGCCGATATCGGTGACAATGGCGCCAGGCTTCCAGCTTGCGGCATTGTGTTCGATGCAGCGCATTATTTCCGGTACCGGCAGGCAGAGCACGGTAATATCCGCCTGTGACAGGACATCATGAATATCCCCGGCGGTGCTGTCAATGACATTCTCTTTCACCGCCCATTCCCTGACCTCCGGCCGCCGGGTCCAGCCCAGACGTTTAATGCCTTTGTCGCGCAGCGCCATTCCCAGCGATGCGCCCAGCAGGCCGAGCCCCACTATTGCAACCGTTTCCGGCTTATCCGTTTTTTGAGACATTACTTATAATCTCCAGCTAGAATTATTCTGTTCACAAACAGTAATATACTCTAACAGCCTGAAACCTCAATTCAGATAAGGTTTTTTTTCAAAGGCGGAAGATTTTTTATATCTGTTACGGCCGGATTCAGCGTTTTGCCAGGACATTTGCCTCATAGTTTTTGACTTCTTTCAGCCAGGCGTCGCCAGCCGGAACCTGCTGTCTGGTGCAATAATAGTCCCATACCGCGCCTGCCGGCATGGACTTGAGTTCTTCAAATGTTGCCAGACGGGAAGTGAAATCGCCTTCGCGTTCGAACTGTTTTAGTCTGGCGACCGGTTCCAGCAGTGCTGCCAGCAGTGCTTTGTTCATGGCGCGGCAGCCGATGACCCAGGCGGCGATGCGGTTGATGGACGCGTCAAAATAATCCAGCCCGATATGCACCCGGTCGCAGAAGTCATGACGGATGATTTCCTGCGCTATCGCGTAAAGTTCGTCATTGAGAATTACCACATGATCGCTGTCCCAGCGGACGCCGCGGCTGACGTGGAGCAGGATTTTCGGCAGGAAGGCCAGCGCGCTGGTAATCTTATCCGAGATGACTTCGGTAGGATGAAAATGGCCGGCGTCCAGGCACAGCAGCAGATTATTTTTGACCGCATACGCCATATAAAACTCATGCGAGCCGACAACATAAGATTCGGAACCGATGCCGAATAGTTTGCATTCCACCGCGTCAAGATTGTGTTTGGGATCGATTTTTTCGCTCAGCATACGGTCCAGCGAGTCTTTCAGACGCAGCCGCGGCGCCAGCCGGTCTGCCGGAATGTCTTTGCTGCCGTCCGGAATCCAGATATTGGTTACTGCCGGAGTGCCGAGTTCTTTGCCCATTGCCGCGCCGATGCGGCGGCAGGCGATGCCGTGCTCGATCCAGAATTTTCTGATACCCTCATCGGCATTGCTCAGTGTGCTTCCTGAATCGGACAGCGGATGAGAGAAAAATGAACCGTTGAAATCCAGTCCGATGCCGCGTTGTTTCGCCCATTCGATCCAGTTGCTGAAGTGTTTCGGCTCAAGCTGATTGCGGTCAACTTTCTCGCCGTTTGTTTCAGCGTAAATGGAGTGGACATTCAAGCGCTGTTTGCCGGGGATCATATTCATGGCGATATCTAAATCCTGGCGCAGTTCGCCGGGTGTGCGCGCCTTCCCGGGGTAATTGCCGGTTACTTGAATCCCGCCGGTTAATTCGCCGCTGCCTTCAAAACCGCTGACATCGTCGCCCTGCCAGCAATGCAGGCTGATTGGAATTTCAGCGAGTTTCGCGATTGCCGCATCAGTATCCACTCCGATTTCCGCGTAACGTTCACGAGCCAGTTCATAAGCTTTATCAATATTTTTCATGATGATCCTCCAGATTTTTGTTTCTTTCTAATATATTACAGGAAAACTGAGTTTCACGCCTTGACTAAAAAATCAAAAAATAGTATTATTGTGTCAATGATTTAATACAGCGCTGGCTTTGCCAGTAAATCAGGAGAAGTCAGGAGTCAGAAGTCAGGAGTCAGAATGGGGCAAAGACATAAAGTAAAAAGATAAAAAAAGTTTTCTCTGTGCCTTGCTAACTCTCGGGTTAGTCCCGCGAATGCGGGATGTCTCTGTGGTTAATTTAATAAACAGGTTGGTGGATGAAAGAATTGCTGACATTATCAGAATTTATTGACGACAATCAGCTTGCCGTAAAGGTTTTGCGCCGTTCTCCGCAGCCGGAATACGAGCTGCATTCGCATGAATTCGCCGAACTGGTGATAGTTTACGGCGGGCGGGGGGAACATTTTACTCCGCATAACAGCACTATTATTGAAGCCGGGGATGTGTTTGTGATTCACGGCAGCATGAAACATGGCTACCGCAAAGTCGAAGCGCTGGAACTGGTCAATATCATGTTCAATATTTCAGGGTTCGACAATCCCCTGCTGGAACTGGCCAGGTTTCCGGCGTTTCATGCGCTGTTTCTGCTGGCCCCGCAGTTCCAGAACACTGCAGGCGGCGCGATGCGGCTGAAACCGCAGGAGTTGCGGGAAATCATGGCCCGCGTGAAACGGATGGAGTCGGAGCAGAAAAGTAAAACCGCCGGTTACCGGATGATGGTGACAGCCGCATTTATGGAACTGATCGCCCTGCTGTCGCGGTATTATGCCGCCGGTCAGACGCAGAAGGCTATCGGCCCGATGCTGCGCCTGGCGAAAGTGATGGCGGCGGTCGCGGAGGATAGCGCCAGGCCGTGGACCCGGGATAAAATGGCAGCTATGTCAGGTATGTCTAACAGTACGCTGACGCGCTTTTTCAACCGTTTTGTCGGTTGTTCGCCGGTGGAGTATCTTTTGCGGGCCAGAATCAAGAAAGCCTGCGCGCTGCTCTCTTTTCCGGATCTGACTATCAGCGGGATAGCCGCTTCCTGCGGTTTTTCGGACAGTAACTACTTCTGCCGGCAGTTCCGCCGCCGGATGAAATGCTCTCCGCTGGAGCACCGCAAATTTATCATGAAAATCCAGGAGTAAGGAGATATTTCCCGGCAATTGATTTATTAGCCGGCGGATTATTGAATAGCCGGATAGATGCGGTTATTTTAAACAAATATGGTATGCTTGAATATTAGGAAACGCAAAATGGAAAAGAATAATTCAGAAATAACCGATAATATTTTTACAGAGATTATTTCTCTGATTCGTGATGCCCGTAACCGGGCGCTTCAGACCGTCAACAAAGAGTTGATTAATCTTTATTGGCAGGTCGGTAAATATATTTCCGCCAAGGTAAAGTCTGAACAATGGGGGAAAAGTGTTGTAACCAGTCTTGCTGAACATATTC
>CAIMFA010000990.1 GCA_903840185.1 uncultured Lentisphaeria bacterium
CCGTTGTTCAGCGAGTGAACGAAGAGCTTGCCTTGCTGGCTGACCAAGCAGCAACAATAGCAAGCATGTTTTGCTGGCCATGGATAATAGCGGCAATTTGATTTTTAATTGGAATTAGCAAGGCGCAAAGACACAAAGTTTTATTACTATTCACCAGTCACCAGTCACGTTCTTTTCATTTTGGACACCAGTCCTGCATATTTTGGACACCCCTCCTGCATTCTGTTTTCACCCATTGTCTCTCCCGCAGTCGCGGGACCCGCAGAGCGGGGCACACTCCCGCGAAGCGGGCTCCCCTGTTTTTGCCCATGCGGCCAGCATAACTACCCGGTCCGCAGCTGCAGCCTGGCGAAAAAGAGTACCGGTTTCCGGTCAACCTGACTACCGGCGGCATACATGAATTTGTCGTCTCCCTGCCCGATGGACAGAGCATCCGCACCGCTACTTTTGTCAACCATCCTTACAGTATTATGCTTCTGAGCAAACATCCGGAAACAGACCGTGAACTGCTCCAGCATATCTTTGGCAATGCGGCTGTTATCAATACCGGTTTTCAAGCCGGTAAATTGAGTGAAACCACGCTGACTGTAATTGGCGAGGGCACGGCGTCAACGCTGCCGGCAGAAGTCCAGACTGAACTGGCTGCCAACCTGGCCGGAGGCATGGGGCTGCTGCTGTTTACCGGTCACGAACAACCAGCCGCCAGTACAGCACAGCCATTTCCGCTGGGAGAAGTTCTGCCGGTATTTTTCGACCGGCGTAATCAGCAGCGCACTCCCACCACTGCACTGGTAGTTATAATCGATACATCAGGCAGCATGATGGGTGCGAGGATTGACATGGCTAAAGCGGTAGCCCGTATTGCGCTCGAACGTTTACGCGATTGCGACAGCGCGGGGATTGTGGAATTTCACGGGACCAGACGCTGGGCGGCTCCATTGCAGAGCGCATCCAACCGTCTCGATATCAACCGTGCGCTTAACCGGCTGAACGCCGCCGGCGGTACTGTGATTCTGCCTGCGTTTCATGAAGCTTATTATGCTTTGCGCAACTCCGATGCCCGTTTGAAACATGTGCTTATTATTACCGACGGCGGGGTCGAAGAAGGGCCATTCGAACCGCTGGTCAAAAAAATGGCTGAACACGGTATCACACTTTCCACCGTTATGGTCGGGCCTGGTCAGGAGAGCCTTTTCCTCAGCCAGCTGGCACAGTGGGGGCATGGGCGTTTTTATCAAGCCGCCAACCGCTTTGTATTGCCTGAACTGATTTTTCGTCAGTCCGGCCGCGATATGCTGCCTGCTGCGATTGAGGGTGAACTCGCATTGCAGGTAAATGACAATCTTACCAGAATTGCTCCAGTCGGAGCATTGCCTCCGGCTGACGGGGTTCTTGCCGGCAAAGCCAAGAATACCGCAGATCAGTTGATCAAAGCCGGCGGCAAATTACCTTTCCTTAGCCGCTGGCAGTACGGGCTCGGGCAATGCGCCGTAGTCAACACTGACCTGAACGGCAAGTGGACTGAAAAACTTCATCGCAACTCTGATTATGTGAAATTCCTAGTCGCACTGAGCCGGACACTCCCCGACTACGGACGCTTCGCGCCGTTGACATGCATTAACCGCAGTGTCAACCGTCAGCTGGAACTGGAATTTGCCGATCTGTCCGCTACACCGTCGGCAGCGCCGCTTGAACTGAAAATATCAAGAAATAGCCAGACTTTGGAAAGTATTAATGTCGCAGCAGTCGCGCCGGGGCGCTGGGTAGTAGTACATGAACCGCTTCAGGAAGGAGTTTATCAAATCGATGCAAAAATAGCAGGAAATTCGCGAGTGTTCAGTGCCGCTGCAACTCTGTACAACTCCCCGGAAATCAATCAACTTGCTCCAGATACCGGCCTGATCTCCGCTATTAACCGGAACAGCGCCGCACTTCCGGTGCCAAAAGGCGCATTCGGAGAATTGTACTTGAGACCGTGGTTCGGCATCGCCGCGCTGATTCTTTTCATTCTCCAGATTTTAATCCGCCGCCTGCCGGAAATAAGCTTTCGTCCCCGCGTCCGTACTGCACTGACACTGGCGCTGGCATTGCTGCCGCTATCCGGATTTGCTCAACCGGAGACCAAAGCTGTGGACTGGGATGCCGCTCTCTCCGGCGATTACACTAAAGTTCTGAAGAAATTCCCGGATAAAACGGACTATCAGACGCAACTTTTCCGCGGGACTTTTGCGGCACAGGCCGGACTTTATAAAGAAGCCGCCGCCGCTTTCAAACATGCGTCCGAACTAGCGGACACCGGCAAAAACCGTCGTTTTGCTCTTATTCTGGAGCTTCAGTCCGCACGGCGTGCAGGAATCGAAAATGAATTACTTGATTCATGGCGGAAAGAACCCGAACTGGACAAGATTCGCTCTGAACTGCTGGCCGATGAACTGGAAGACAGCGGCCGTTTCGCCGATGCGCTGGCGTTTTTAAAAAAATACTGGTCACGTACTCATGATAAAAGTTTACGCCAGCAGCAGCAACTGATCCGCCTGTCGGAAAAATGCGGACAAACGGAATTAATCCGTGAGCTTTACCGGCAAAACGCAGCGGAAGAGCCGCAGGCGATTACCCCGGTTGTCGCCTGGGGACGATTCGAACTGCTTGCAGGACATCGTGACATTGCCGCCGGCATCTACCGGCAGGCAATAGACCGCAACAATGACCCGGCCATTCTCCTGGCGCTTGCTGATGCGGCGGAGCAGTGCGCGCTTGATAGTGAGGCTGTTTACGCTGTCGAAAAGGCCGGCCTTTCCGGACATCAAAACAAATTAAAAAGTCTCTTTTTCAAAGCTAAATTACAGTTCCGGCGCGGTCATCCTGATCTCGCATTGAAGATCATTGGAACAATTGACTCTGCAGATTCAGCAGAGCTTATGGCTGTAGCTGAACTCTATGAACAGTTCGGAGCATTAGACCGCGCCGTTTCCACTTACCATGATGCCGCCGGAAAATCCGGCGACGCTCATGGCCTGATTCGTGCGGCCATGATCGAGCAGAATCGCGGCAACACGAAAAAAGCCATATCTCTCTGGCGGCGGATTCTGGCAACTTCAAACAATCCTGTCACAGCCGATCAAGCTGCGCTCCGTGTAATCGAGCTGGCTGAAAAAGACCAGACGCTGCCGCAGCTTCAACAGGAATTCAAGGCGTTGTCCGGTAATAAAATGACTGACAAGGATATGCTTTTCCTGGCACGTATTTACGTAGTAAGCCAGGCCTTCTCCGAGTTGGAAAACCTCTTTTCAACTCAGCGCAAACTGCAACCGGAGAAAAAAGTTGCTCTGCTTCAGGCGGAACTCCAATGCATGCTGAACGGCCAGCAGTACGCCCGTTCCGCCGCGATTCTCAGTGAACTTATCGACAGCGATCCTTCACATCGCAGCGATTATCTGCAGCAGCAGGCGGCGCTGGCTGTCGAAACCGGAAATAAGGAACTGGCTGCACGCAGCATTTCAGCGCTGGAAAGCCAGTTTAAAAATCAGCAGGAGGCTTTGGAGTTTTCCGCGGGTATTGCCGCAATGATGAACGACTACGCCCGCGCTGCAAGCATTTATGAACAATGCCTGACACTTTATCCGGAATGCATCGAAACGTGGTTGTCCTGGGCATCGTCGCTAAAAAAGAGCAACAGGGGTGAAGAAGCAATTCCAGTACTGCTTGAAAAAGCAACCAAAGCAACTGATGCAGATGAGTTCGGTGTAATGATCGACGGACTGATTGATCTGCAGCCTTCGCAGGCGGTATTGGAGCAGGCGCTGACGCTGGTCAAAAAGCGCATCGCCGCTGATAGCGGCAATATCTTCTATTACCGACTTGCCGGTGACCTTGCCGAAGATCTGAATGATCGAAGACTGCAGCAGCGGTTACAGCTCTATTCGATGATAGTATCTCCCGCCGACCGGGTGCTGGTGCTGCGCCAGCTGATGCAGGAGGCTGTCAGTGCCGGCAACCGTGAAACCGCCATAGATTTCGGCCTTCTTCTGTGCGGTCTCAATGAACAACTGCCTGTTGATCTCTATCAGTCTCTCGGCAATCTGCTGCTGGGAGAAAAACGTTATGCCGCAGCCGAAAGGATCTTCAAACTTGCGGATCAGGGTGAGGACAATTATACTGATGTGCAGATGCAGATGGCAGCGGCTTATCGTGACGCCGGAATGCTCGACGATGCTGAACGGATCATCCGGGAACTGCTGATTGTCGATCCTGACAACATTGCACTGCATGTCGAAAGCGCCTCTATGCTGGAAATGGGAAGACATTACACAGCTGCCGCTGAACACTACTATTTCGTGCTGAACTTGCTTATCAGCCGCCAGTTGTCCGCAGTACAAGCTGCAGTACGCCGCGGTCGTGACAGCCATAACGTGTCGGAAATACAGCGCTGGTTCCTGCCAGTCAGCCGTGCCCTCGTTCATTGCTGCTCGATGGCGCCCGGCAACATTGCTGAAACAATCAAAAAATCATCGCGTGCTGAACTTGCTGCTCTTGACCAGTTGAAAACGCCGCCGGTTTCACTTGACGCCGCCCCCAAATTGAAATCATGGAGCGAACTCTACCGGCGGATTGGCTTCTGCTCAGGTCAGATTGCCGCTGCCAATGAACACGACCGGGAACTGCTGCGCCGTTTCCCGAATGATACAAGTTTGCGGGAGGACCTGGTCCGCGACCGTCTCGAATTCGGTCTTTATGACAGTGCACGAGAATTTGCCGGAAATATTCCTGCAGCTGCTGCTATCCTTAGACCGTATAATGATCCAATCACCCGATTGCTTGTCCGCAGTGAGTTGACCGGGGCTGCCGCGCAGGTCGAACAGCAAATAAAAGAATTATCCGCCGCAACCGACGAAAAGACTTTTGTTGATCTGGCCGGTTTTGCTATCGTGCTTAACCGCCCTGACCTGCTGACCGAACTCAGCAGCAAATGGCTGGCTGCCGCCTGGCAGAAAGGCGGAAGCGCTCCGGTTGTCCGCTGCCTGGAAATGGTCTATAATTCGCTGCCGCAGGCGTCTCTCATCCAATTGCTGAAGGAAATAGAAAATCACTATGAAAAGCTTCGCCCCGGCGACCGGACTCAACTTGCCTGGATATTGTGGCAGGCGGGCCGCGACCAGTTGATTCCTTCTGTTCATCGTGCTCTCTATGAAAAAGATCTGCTTGAAAGTTCAGATACTGGTGTCGAGCGTATTCTCGCCATTCTGCAGAATGCGGCTCCGGCCAGCCGTACGGCGTTGCTCAATCAGGTATTGACACACCGTCCTCCTGACCGGCTTGCCCGCTTCATAGTCGAACTCGCAGAAAATCTGCCGTTCGAGTCAGACCGCAGTTTTGACGACACCCTGGCTAAATCTTTTGCGAAGCATTTTTCAGCTAAGGAATTATCATTGTGGGGAAAAAGCCGCTATGGTCGTCAACTTAAGCGTCAAATCAGCGAAATTGCTCTAAGCAAAGATCCTGAATCTGTCCAGTTGCTGGCGGCGGCGGCGCTTGCACGCAACAGCGCCGGCGATTATCCCGGAGCGTTGTCGCTGGTCCGTGAAATAATTGAACGCATCGTCGAAAATAAAAAAATCAATTATCAAACGGTTAATTTAATAGACCGCTTGTCATCGGTTTTTCAGGCAGATTCCGTCAGCGACGGGTTAAAGCGCCGCACTGACCGGAGCAAATTGTTACGCTCAGCCGCGGATACCGCAGCTATTGTCAGCGACAACCCCGCGGCCGGCGTCGCGGCCGGGTTGTTTGCCCGCAGCTGCGGCGACAACATCACCGCCTCCGGTCTTCTGCTGGCTGCATGGCGTCAGGAATCAGGCAACTTGATTGCGCTCCGTAATTTTATTGAAACATATGACCAGTCAGGCCGCTGGTCCGATCTGCGCCGTGAACTTATACAACTGAAACCGGAAAGTCCGGAAGCCCAGTTCTTCTATCATCGCCAGCTTTGCATGCTGCAGAAAAACCTCTTCTTTCTCCCTGAGGCTGAACGCAGTACTGCAGGTTTGGTAGATTTTCTGAAAGCAGTTCAGCTTACTGGTATCGCCTTCACCGCCGGCGACCCCGGCAAAGTCAGCCGCACGGTGTTGCGTTTCTATCTTGACCAGCGCAACCGGAATCACGCCTCTCCGGCATTCGGAGATTTTCTGCCGGCGACTGGCGGAATTGACGGATTCCACAGGAAAGGCGATTACCCGCGCCAGTCGCTTTACGGACTGATGGGCGGAATGAACCTGACAACCGAACTGGAATACATTATGAAAGGGACAGCGCTCTCCGACCGCTCTGCCGGATCATTATTTGCCGCGCTGCAGATAAGCCTCCGGCCTGAAGGAGAAAGGCAGCGGCTGCAGGATGAAGCACTTATAAAACTGCGTTCAAATACGCTGACCGCCACTGAATTGCTGATAGCGGCCGCAGCTAATGCCGGACGCCTTGACAATGCCCTGGCCAATGCGCTGGCCGGAATCGCCGGTGATCCAGCAGCGGATCCTGAACTGACAACGGAAATCATTAAGTTTCTGCCCCCCGCCGGACGTCCAGGACTGATAGCGCTGCAGTCACAGCGCTTCCTGACAGCAGCGCGCCGCAATTTCGGGCGTAATAGTACTATTGCCCGAAATCTGTCTCTGCTGCCGGATGATACCCGGCAGCAGCTGGCTGCCTCCATCGTCCGGGCAGCACGGCCGGTACCCTTCGCAGCCGCCGCCGACAATACAGAAATCGACCGTCTAATACTTCTTAAAAGTGCTGCCCCGGCATTACTTCCAAAAGAACTGGAAGCGCTGGCGCCTGCATTAAAATCGGGAGAACAGCCGGTGCTGGCACTGTTGCTTGACAACAATTCCAGCAGGGACACCGCCGTCACCCGTTTTATCAGCAATTATGTCAATGGCAGAACCGATGATGCCGTTCCGCCATGGGAACAAATTATCGCCCTGCTGCCTGACGATGCTGTAGCTCCATTCTTTGAAGCTGCTGCAAAATCTCTCGAAAATGCATTGCAGATCAATCTGCTGACAGAAACTGATTTGGTCCGTAATTACGCGTGGCTGGCTGTTCAGGCTCAGGCCGCTGGACAAAAAACGATCGCCAGTAATCTGCTCGCCGCCGCTGAGCGCAGGCAGCTGGAACCAGGGGAACAGTCTCTATGGATTATTGACGCACGTCAGCGGCTTGGCATTTCCGGAGATACCGCATTGGAAGATGCTTTAATCTCGCGGCAGCTGCTGCCGCCGGCACGGCTCAGCAAAATTCTTTCAGTGCGTCCGGAACTCTTGTCTGCCGCTAAAGCGCTCGAACTTTCCAGCTGGACACATCATCCTGAAGTAATTCGCCGCGCGCTTCCTGCCGCCAGACCAGGCCATGAAAAACAGGAACTTGAACGAGCTCTTGAATTTTATAATAAAACCAATGAACGTGTCAACTCAACCCCTAAACCAACGGAGAAATCAAAATGAAACAATGTTCACTGACGCGGTAAGTTTGTGCACTAAGAATGAAAACTCGTGAATTTAAGAACCAGACATCCAAACTAAATGGAGAAAAAAATGAAGAAGTTGTTATTTTATCTGTTATCGTCAAGTTTTTTATGTATTGGAACCTATGCCGCAGAAGCGACCGGAGTGGCCGCCGCCAAGTCGGAAGTGTCCAATGGTAATTACGAAAAAGCACTGGAGTTGTTTGCAGAAGCTGCCCGCCAGAATCCTGCAGACGCCAATGCCAAAACAGCCTATACTTATCTGAAAAATATCCTGTCAAAGCAGGAAAGTTTTTCTCATGAAGAGAATGCTGAACGCAAACAGGCCCTCGGAGCTGCGTTGCGTAATTTCTACTATGCAGTAGGTAATGTCAAGAAGGCGCAGGAAATTGATCAGGCAGTGTATGCGGCTGCCCCGACTGCCGACAACGCGATCAAACTGTCTTCCACGCTGCTGGTACTGCAGCAGAACCAGGAAGCTGAAGCGGTACTGGCTAAGGTCAGCCCGGCGACCGCCAGTTCTGATCTGCTCAGTGCAATTGTCGCGGCCCGCAAAGGAGATTTGGCTAAAAACCGTGAACTGGTCGGCAAAATTGCATTAAAAGACCTGACTAATCCAGCAGATCAATTATTGTATGCCCGGGCTGTTGCGGCAGCAGGAGATAAAGTTGCCGCCGGCGATGCAATTAAGCATATTTTCACCAATACCGAACCTAAAAAACTCGCGGGGCTAAAAGCTTTCATTGCTCAGAATATTGATTTTCAGAAGATCGCCGGATCCGATGAATTAAAGCTGGCACTGGAAACCAAGTCCGTGCTCAAAGACTGCGCCGGCGATTGCGCCAAGTGCCCGAAGCGGAAGAAAAACAATGGCGAATGTGACGACTGCGAAAAGGAGAAAGAAAGCAAGGCAGCGTCTGATGTCAAGGCTGGAGCCGGCACAACGGCGAAATCATAATGTAAGGAGATTCTGCAATCTGGCAAAAAGCGCAGAAAGAGATGGATAAATCTTCTGCGCTTACTTTATAATCTTTCTGCAAAACATATTAATTTTGATTACGCTATTATAGATTTTTTTACAACTGGTATACCCCGGCAAGGCTCAGATGATAGTCTGTTTTAGAACCGGAAACAAATACACCTGATATAAAATGGTTATCGGGAAAGGACTCATGTTTATGAAATTCATTATTTACGTCATTACCCTTGCTGCACTATGCGCTTCTCTGCATGGTCAGGATGCCGGGACTGCTGCATCAGCGGCTTCGCCGGCAGCCAGTACAATTCCTGCTCCGGTCAAAGAGACATCTGTAGCAGGTATCACTGAATACCGGCTGGCTAACGGTCTGAAAGTATTGCTTTTTCCGGACTCAAGTAAGCCGACCATGACCGTTGCTATTACTTATCTGGTGGGCTCCCGTCATGAAAGCTACGGAGAGACCGGCATGGCTCATCTGCTGGAGCATTTAGTTTTCAAGCCGACAAAAAATTACA
>CAIMFA010000991.1 GCA_903840185.1 uncultured Lentisphaeria bacterium
CCTGCCCGTCATGGTTAATTAAAACTCTCTGGACATATTTTGAATCTATATCCCAAAACGGATAATCCAGATTCCCGCCAATCAACTTGACAAGAGAACCATTTTTTACGTCAAATCTGTCAATCTTCATATTTGCTTTATATTTTTGGCGTATTGTGGAGAGCGGTTATCAGCCAGGCGATGGTTTCGCCGAGGTCTTTCATATTGTTCATGGCTTCCTGATCATTGGCGGCTTCGCCAAGTTCACGGCCGACACCGAAGTTCCAGTAGAGCGAACCCGGAACAATCATCTGCGACATCAGAAACATGTGATTGAGCGAATCAAAGACATTTACTGCTCCGCCACGCCGGTGAACCGCAACAGACGCGCCGATTTTATGTTTGAATTTTCTGCCGTTGGCAATCGCGACATAACCGGAACGGTCAATCAACGCTTTAATCTCAGGAGTAACCCCGGAAAAGTAGGTCGGCGAACCGAAGATGATGGCATCCGCTTCGAGCATTTTGGCAATGTATTCGTTAACCGGGTCGCTGGTGATCACGCATTGATTGTTTTTATTTTCCCTGCATTTGCCGCAGGCCATGCAGCCGTGCAGCAATTTTCCGCCGACCTGGATCAATTCGGTTTCGATTCCGGCGGCGGCAACCGGCTCCAGCACCTTGCTCAGCATTAAATGCGTATTGCCGTTCTTCCGCGGACTGCCATTGAACGCGATTGCTTTAAACATGTTTTTCCCCTTGATATTTTTGAAAGTATAAATAGCGAAGCCAAATTTTTGTAAAAGATAATAATATTACCTCTGTTTGTCAATTAACAATGCAGAAGTTTAATACCTTTTAACAAGCCTGCTGTCAGGCTTACCGTCTCCATCCGAGCAGCGAGTAGATGATTCTTTCCCTGCCGGTAATGATCATGATTTCGCCCGTGGAGCCGAGCCGCAGTTTCTGCGGTTCAACGGTCAGTATCACCTTGACCGGATAAAAGTTGGCGCCGTTGACTTTTTCCGGCAGCTGGCCGATTTCGATGACTCTGCCATAGAAATAACCATAATCAAAATAGCTGTACTGGCTGCTGATGATTCTGGCCTGCTGGCCTTCCTTGATCTTGTAAACCAGTTTTTCATCAATCAGCGCGACGAATTTTTTACTCTGAGTGGCTGATACTTTGGCGATCATTTCTCCGGCTTCGACATAGATGCCGGGTTTGGCGGGGATATACGATACAACCCCGTCTTCAGGAGCGCGGATGATATAATCCTCAAGCTGGTGTTTCAGCATGTCCAGTTCTTTTTCCTTGCCGGCGAGCCGTGATCTTTCCAGTTCCAGTTCGCTTTCCGCTTTTTTGACAATCTTCTCCGCCATGCCGCTTTTGATCTTTTCATAATCTTCGGTCAACTGCTGAAGTTTTGACTGGTTGGCGAGATGCTCAAGTTCCACTTTCTGAAATTCTCTTCTTGAAATGGCTTCGCGCTGGAAAAGTTTAGTGTATATTTCCAGGTCGTTCTTGCTTTTTTCAAACCGGGTGCGGTATTCCGCCAGCGTGATTTCCGTATGCCGGTAGGATTCGGGGAGGGGGTCGCGGCGGAGGATATTCAGGTTTTCAATCTTGGCGTTGATCTCGGATTTAAGGTCATTGATGGCATTGCTGACCATCGTTATTTTGTCCTGCAGCGCCCGCGGGTCCAGGCCAAGCAGCACTTCGCCTTCGCGGATGCTGTCGCCTTCACGCTTGCTGATAAATTCCACTTTGCCGGTAATGCCGGATTTGATCTGATATTCGCGGATGCCTTCCAGCTTGCCGCGTCCGGTGACGGTATCTTCAATCAGCCCGAAAAACAGCAGTAGAAGTACTCCAGCCAGAATCATCAGCAGAGAAAGAATAATGATCCTGAACACTTTGAATTTGTTCCGGATGCTGCCCTGGTTACCCATATAAACTGTTAAACTCCTTGTTTAATCTATAAACATTATAATATACTCCAACAATATGAAAATATTTTATAATATTCAAATCTTTTCCGCAGTTTTTTTCCGCTTGAAGTATATGATGCCCCATTTGAATAGGTTATTTATACATTTATATTAATAATGAGATAAAATAGTAGATATTTACTCTGCGGTGTAACTTTTTACATGATTCTAACGACTTAACAATGGTCATGTTGTTGACGGTTTTACTCAAGGAATAATAATTTAATGGCTATCAGTAAGAAAAAAAGTAAAGTTGCGGCTACCGAAGTGACAGTTAATTCCGTTTTGTGGCGGAAGGCTAAGATCGGTTTCCTGTTTGTGCTGCTTATTGGCGGGATTACCGCGTCGTTTTACTACGGCTTGTCCAATATGAATGATACTTCGATCCGAGAGCCGACCATCGCCGCCGCAGATCAGTGGTTGAAATATGCCGATAACCAGAAATTCGACTTGTGCAAAGAAACGGTGGTCGATTCCAACGGCTGGTTTGAATATTTCAAAAAGGACAGGATCGCGCTTGGAGATTTTAAAAAGCGTAATTTCAAGATCAAGTCGGAAAACGGCGGTTCCTACTTGCTGATTTACGATATTGCTTTAAGTAAAAAGGGAAAAAATCCACCGTTGACTGAAAAAATTACTTTAAACCGGGATAAAAACGGGAAATATACGGTATGCGGCGTGGAATACGCGTATCCCCGCGGTATTCAAGTCTGGCAGGGAACGCCTTATGAGGGAACGGATTTAGAGGCCATAAAGCAGAAAGCCGGCGTCTGCACCATGAATTATGACAATGCCAGCTTCGGCTATTTTGAAACTATGGTCAAACAGGCAGATGAAGTGCAGAACAATGATTTGCCGAAACGCGTGTACAATGATCGCCAGAAACGCGGACGTCCGGTGGACCGGCAGGTTGCCAAAGTACTGCTGGGCGATAAAATACCGGGACTTTCTGCGCTTGACCATATTGTTTTTATCAATAAGGTAACGTATAATATTAAAAATAAACCGCAGATCGCTTACGAATATGTGTTACTTAGAAAAGACAATCTGGCCGAAAAACCGGAGTGGTATGTTTATTTTTATACTCCAGGCCAGTTTGTTAAAGAAAAAGATGACGGGAAAACTAAAAAATGAAGAAACAGAGGAATTTTACGCTCATTGAACTCCTGGTCGTGATTTCAATCATCGCCATTCTGGCGGGAATGCTGCTGCCGGCGCTGAACAAGGCGAGGCTGTCGGCTTCCGGCAGTTCATGTCTGAGCAACCTGAACCAGATCAAGCTGATGATTGTTCAATACGCAATGGACTGCAAGGGATACTATCCCAAAGCTGAAGTTGCTCCGCAATGGGGGGATCCGAACGGCTGGACCAACCAGCTCCGGATTACCGCTAAAGCCCAGAAAAAAATATTCAAATGCCCGACGGAGAAAGATCGTGATTTTTCCTATGCGCTAAACTGCCGGCAGCTTTATGTAAAATACGGTACTTACTGGCCCTGGAATGAAAATGACTTCGCAAAATCCAAAACCTCGGTCAGCCGGGTTATCCTCATTGAAGAAACCGACACCAGAATGAACTTTGACAAAACCGACAGCGATCAGGACAATTACACCCAGTCAACAACTCCTTCCGACAGGGACAGACATAGTAATTTTTCCATGCTTTTCGTAGACGGCCACGGTGAAAGCGTTCAGTATTTTGATGCCGCCAGAATGAGTTATTTCACGGACAAAATGTCTTACTGGCTGTGATTTGTCTTATGCCCTCAAAATCTTCATTGCTTCTCACGGAAAATAATAATGAAATACGTCGAACCTTTGTTCCGTCCCCCTGCCGAAGCTGACAGTTTGATTTTTCAGGCGGCTTACGGCTGTCCGCACAATACCTGCCGTTTTTGCGGGATGTATAAAACAGTCAAATACCGGGTGCGTGACCGGGATGAACTGCTGCGGGAGATTGCTGATGCCGGAAGAAAATATCCGGATACGCAGCGCGTTTTTCTGGCGGACGGTGACGTGATGATTTTCCCGTTCGCTGAGTTGCGGGAAATCCTTAGCGAGCTTAACCTCCATTTCCATTCGTTATCAAGGGTGAACGTCTATGCCAACGGCAGTTCGATCATCGCGAAAACCAGGGAGGAATTGCAGGAGTTGCGCCGTTTGAAGCTTAATACATTATATGTCGGACTGGAAAGCGGCGATCAGGAAATCCTGGCGCTGGTCAACAAACAGGAAAAAGTTCCGGACATGATCGCGGGAGTTAAGCTGGCCCAGGAATGCGGCTTAAAGTGTTCCGTCATGATCCTGCTCGGGCTTGGCGGACGTGAATATTCTTCGCGTCATGCCGAAAAAACTGCGGAAGCGCTTAATGCCATGCAGCCCAGGCTGTTGTCGGCGCTGCGTTTTATCGAAGTGCCCGGCTGTTCAATGTATGACGGTTACCAGACCATCGCCGAGTACGGCGCGGTCGGGGAACTCAAGGCAATCATCAGCCGGCTGGAGCTGAATAAAACTGTTTTTCGCGCCAATCATACCTCAAATCCGGTGCCGCTGGCCGGACGCTTTCCTAATGACAAGCAGCAGCTTATCGCTGAGCTGGATTATCTGCTGTCCGGCAGCATGCTGGACCGCAAAGGCCCCGGCCGCCAGCCATTCTTTTTATAGGACGGAGCCGTGGAATGGACACAACGGACGAGATGGACCGCCATCATCACACTTTAACGCTTTAGCACTTTAGCACTTTAGCACTTTAGCACTTTAGCACTTTAGAACTTCCCCTTAGCCCATTCTGGCGCGGCGGTATTCCAGGGCGAACTGGGTGCCGTCGTAGCC
>CAIMFA010000992.1 GCA_903840185.1 uncultured Lentisphaeria bacterium
CATGAATACGCCGCTTCAATATTCAACGCCGTTTTCGGTGACAATAATATGTTCGAGTTCAACGGCAATGTCCGCAACAAAAACCTCATCAGCAATCTGCCGTCAGGCTGCTGTGTGGAAGTTCCGGTTGTGGCATCAAAACGCGGCCTTGACTCAATCAGCGTCGGAGATCTTCCCGCGCAACTGGCTATTATCAACAACATCAGCGCCCGCTGTGAGGAACTCGCGGTCGAAGGCGCGCTCAAAGGTGACGCCAGAATGATTTATCACGCCATCCTGTTTGACCCGCTGACTTCCGCGGTGCTTTCATTGGAGGAAATCCGCAATATGGTCAATGAGATGTTCAAGGCTAACAAAGAATATCTGCCGCATTTCAAGACCCTCACTGTCAGTCGCTAAAAACGGACATACGCTATTTTGCCGCGACCATCCCGGTTGCGGCTTTTACTTTTTATAGTCTCCGGTTGTTTACAGGCGGAAAACCGTATTGGTTTAATGGTAATATGTCCTGACCTTTTGCTGTTTTAAATTGAAAACCATATAAAGATCAATTGGTTTAAATTCTGCTGTTCAATATTCTCGATGAATATTTTACTGCTTGTTTTTTACTTCTGCCGTACTGTTCCTGATGATAAGTTTGCCGGGCAGTTTGATTTTCCACTCGGCGGCAGGATTACCGTCGAGAGTTTTCTCAATAATCTCCGCTGCTTTGCGACCGATTTCCCGGAATGGCTGAGCCAATGTGGTCAGCGGCACTTGCAGATATTTCGCGATCGGCCCGTCGTCGAACCCGATGAGGCTGATATCATCCGGTACTCTCAAGCCGTGATTGAGAATTGCCCGTAAAACGCCAGGAGCAAAACAATCGTTCATTAAAAACAGTGCAGTTGGGCGGTCGGGCATGGATATTAGCTTGTGTGCCGGTTCGTAGGCGGCCAACTCCATTGCCTCATCGTAAATATTGGAGGAGACAGCAAAAGTCCGCGCATATTGGACATAATCCTGTCGGAATTCAATACCTGCCTCTGTCAACGCTCTCCGGTAACCGGCGAAACGCTGTTCCACCGAGGTAATACTGCGATTCTGTGGTTCGTTGAAAGTGATATGCCCAATCTTGCGGTGTCCCAATTCTATCAGATGATGTACTGCCTGATAAGCTCCTTCCTTGTGATCTGTTTCGACCCAAGGGGAGGTGATGGCGGAATAATGACGGTCAATCTGTACCAGCGGAATGCCTTTCCGTGGCAGTTCCGCCGCGCATTCCAACGCTTTCGAATGAGGCCCCAGCATGGCGATGACCCCGGCATATTGATGCTCAACCACCTGATTCAGATTCCGGCATTCCTGTTCGGCATCATAGCTGCTGTTGAGCAACAACATGCTGAATTTGCTTGATCGCAGATATTCTTCGATCCCGCGAGCAATTTCCACGATCATGTTGCTTTCAAATTCATCGGCCACAAAGGCGATGATTTGGGAGTTTTTAAAATCTTTATTGGATTTTGCACGTATCATGAACGTTCCCTTGCCTTGACGGCGCTCCAGAACGCCTTCGGCAGACAACTCCGTCATTCCTTTCAATACGGCATAGCGACTGGTTCTGAGATGCTTTATCAGTTCGTTTTCGCCCGGCAACTGGTCGCCGGGGGAAAAGTTGCTAAGAATATGCTGTTTAACCAGACTATGAGCGCCGGATTTACGGTTTTTCTTGATAGCTATCATATATTGTTCCTCTTAATCATCTATAGTTATCGTATATGTATCATATCAATATTATATCTCTGCTCCATTGCAGTGTCAATAGAGATTGCAGTTTTTCCATTAATTACTTTTTTTAGCAACTGGAATAAATTTTTCAGCAAAATATCATATAAGCTGTTGACATATATGATAACTTCATGTATAATGATGATTGCAAGAGTATAAAAAATAGAAGATGAATATCATCTGCAAGGTTTTCTCCGAGTACTGGAGAATTAAGGTTATACGTCAAATCGCATATATCAATAAATGACTGTCAGGAGGTTTTTAGTGGGGAATGTATTCAAAGTTTGGACTGCGCTGTTATGCAGTGTCGTAACGCTGGAAGGAGCGGAACTTAAACAAGTATCTTTGCACAGGAATATTCCGTATCGGGAAACCGCGCGGGACGGAAATGCCGATTTGCGTAAGTTGGCGGACCAGGCCAAAGATTACGGAGCCAGAGGATATTTGCAGATAGTCAACAACAGCAACGCACCGCTTGAATTGCGCAACTTCAGTATAAACGGCGAGGATTCCGCCGTCTGGGAAAAGCGATTCAGCTTAATATGGCACCGCCTGGAACCGCAAATCGTTCCAGCAGGCGGTAGTTCGCAAATGACTCTGGTTTTCCGGCAAACCCCGCCGCAAAACTTGCAGATTAATCTGCAATTCACATCAGGAGAAACATTAGCGGGGGTTTTGAATGAAGATGCCCCGTTACGCATCGAATCCGTCCGTTTTTCCGGCGATCTAATGAAGATGATAGTTTATGCCAGGCGTGCTGGCGCTGCCGCCGCGTTCCCTTCCGTAGTTTATATTAACGGCAAAGAGGCGCATAAGGTTAACTGGCTTAATACAAATTTCACTGCGGATTTCGCAGTTGGAGAAATATGTTTTCCCGCTCCAGTTAAACGCGGAGAAATGCTGCACATCATGCTCGCTGACGGGAAAAGAAATATTCTAGGAGGCGCGGCATTGCGCGCTTTCAATAAATTATCGATTTTCGGCAGCTATGGATTTGATCGATATCAGCGTCTGGCGGAAAATAATCTTAACGGCTACAACTCGTTCGGCGACGTTGGCGTTGAACGTCTTGACGCAGCCGCAACTCTGAATATCCGTGCGGTTGTCAATCCAGTAGAAAAAAACACGAACACGAATATATCAGGGCATCCCGCACTTTACGCCTATTTGCTGAAAGATGAGCCCGATATGCAGGATTACAGCAAGTTTGTCGATCGGAAGTTCGCTGACCGGATTGGCGGATACGCTCCGGAACTGCTTAAACTGTACAAAAATAATTTTCAGCGCGATTCCGCGACTCCTTCGCTGCTGACCATCGACCTGACGTTCGTGCCCTTTAACTATTTTATATATAGCGGCCTGGCAGACATAACCAATCCGGATATCTATACGCAGTCTTTCAGTTGGAGCGTCAAAATCATTGACAACCACCTTGCGCTCGTGAAGGACGCAGCAGCGCCGCGTCCAATCACCTTTACGTTTCTCAGTTGCTGGGAAGAAGCGGCTAATGTAAACGTACCTTGGATTTCACGTCAGGCAGTATTGGATAAAGGGTTCGAATTTTATCGCTCAAAAACAGCGGTTCGCGGTTTTGGGCGTGCTCCAGCAGCAGAAGAAATCGCTTTGGCAACGCATTATGCCATTGCCAATGGCGCTTCCGGTTTGTTCGCCTACTGGGATACGACTTGTGTAGGAGCAAATATTCTCTATCACGGCACCGAAGACCTGCCGGAACAGTGGAAAGCAGTTGGCAATAATTATCTGAAGTTCCGCCTGATCATTCCAGTTTTGGATTACGGTCACCCGGTTGAATGGGCCAAAAGCAATCAGGCTAAAGTAAAGCTTTCGACTTTGTGGGCCGGCCCCGATGTGGCGCTGGTGGTTGCAATCAACGAAGATTATATTGACAATTCACAGGGGTTTAAATATACTCCGGTAAATGTTGCGTACCAATTCCCGAAACTTCCATGGCTGTTGCCAGGAGCGGTGATGAAGGTTACCCCGGAAGGGCTGAAAAAACAGGATGCGCAGAGTAGTTCCGATGGCATTGCCTGGAAGGATCAGCTTCAAGTATGCGATCTCTTTTTAATAGGAATATCCGATGAATCGCTAAGAATGATTATGAAACCAGCGGAGAACGAAATTGCAGACCAGAAAAAACTTATTGCTCTGCGGAAGGCGGCAGCCAGGCAGGAACAGGAGATTCTTAATGCCGAGAATGCATTGCTTGAGGATTGCGCTGCCTATGGACGCATTGTCGACGGGCAACCGGGAGCTGGCGTCTATAATATTAAGAATAAAGAATTACCAGCTATTCCGGACAGAGAATACAATGGATTTGAGTTCTATGAGGAGAGCGGGAACAGGACTTTTCAGATCACCTGGTCATTTGAAGTCCGGTCAGAAGAAGTCAATCAGCCGCTGTACCTGCGCTGGACTGGACGAGGGACTGGAGCCCCGATCTTAGTTCAGATCCTGGCTGAGGGGAATAAGCTGGTGATTGAAAAGAATGTAACCGCATCAGAAATAAAAGCCCGCTTAATTATCTTTACCCCGGAAATGGCCGGAAAGTATCAACTGAAGATTAGTCAGCCGGTACAAAAACCAATCATGCACATGGGACAAATAGGCCAGCAGATTCACATGCTGTCAACGCTTGACTCGGTCCAGGCGAGACTTATGAAGAAGTGTGAGGCCGGAGGGCGTACTTTTGATGGACAGCCGGGATCTGGCGTCTATAATATCAGGAATAAAGAATTACCAGCTATTCCGGACAAAGAATACAATGGATTTGAGTTCTATGAGGAGAGAGGGAATACTGCGTTTCAAATTGTCTGGCCGTTTGAAGTACTGACGGAAGAGATTGGAAAACCGTTTTGCCTGCGCTGGTTTGGACGTTTTACCGGAATGCCTGTACAGATTCAGGTTATGGGAAAGAATGAAGAAATTCTGATGGATCAGAGTGTAAACGCCGCGGCATTTCGAGCTCGTCTGGTAACTTTCACGCCGGGAAAGGCTGGCAGTTACCGGCTGATAATCAGTCAACCAATTCAGACTCCCATGATGCATATGGGCCAATGTTCATCTCGGATTCATGGTTTGTCCGCCGCTGCTTCCGTGGACGATAAAGCTTCAGTAAAACAGTAAACAAAGAGAGCAAATGTGAAGTTTTAAGCAATAAAATACTTAAGAGAAATTAACCCAACCCAACCAATTTTTAAGAAAGGAATCGAAAAATGAAGAAATTCACAGACTGTTTTACCCTCGTCGAACTCCTCGTTGTGATTAGCATCATCGCGATCCTCGCCTCATTGCTTCTGCCTGCACTGAACAAAGCGCGTAATATTTCTAAAGGAATCAAGTGTGTCAGTAATCTAAAGCAAGTCGGCGCCGGAAGTTTTTTCTATGTTTCAGATAATAATGATTTTTTTGCTCCAGTTTATGATGTCGGGGTGTCAAATCCATGGACACAGCGACTTATCACGCTGAAATATATTACCGGACAGGTCTTCTATTGTCCGCAGACAACTACCCAGCCTGTTCCCGGTGTTTGGGATTACTGGCACTGCTACGGTTTTTTCCGTGATATTGGAGACACCGCGCAGTCCATTTCACTGAAAAAATTAACCAAAGTATATAAGTCTCCTAGTACAACAGGCATTGTTTTTGATTCCGCGTTGAACATACCTGCATCGGTTAAATGGCAGTACTCTTGGTTGGTTTCCTCTGTAACCAACAATGGTGCCTGGGGTGATGCCGGAGCCGTGATCTTGCGGCATAATTGGAAGGCGAATGTACTGTTCCTGGATGGCCATTCAGCCGCAAGCAGTACGGTTGAATTGAAAAAATTCGGTAAACCGATAGGATCTGTGTTCACGGAAAAAGGGGCAACATTGGGGCTTTGACGAATTACTGTGGGAATGCTACTGATATAATAATAGACAGTAATTTGTGGAGGTCAAGTTGTTGCCTGGAGGGCATCATTTATACAAAAGTTAGAGATAATAATAACGCAAAAGATTATTAACAATAATTTTCAATTATATACGAACTGCATGGCGACTTTGTCCGCAATGTTCAAACTAAAAAACATCGGATAGATGTGCTACTAAATATAGGAAATTACATATGGATAATTATAAATTTGATAAATCCAGTCCCAGGCGGGTCGCCTCCTGGTGGAGTATATTAGAGGATTTACTCTATCCTGAAAAAAAAATCCGCGATAAAATTCAACGTCGCGCCGATGCCTTGAAAGCGGCTCAAGTTGATACGGCAATCCAATTCGGCTTACATATCCGTTTCGATTTTTATTATAATTTCGATGCAATCCACGAATACTTAAATGCTGTTGCGTGCGCGTTGCATGAACGCGGAATTAAATTCTTAGACCACTACTCATGCAACACTTTAGCCAGACCTTTGAACAGGGAAGAGAAGTTAATTTATCACACGACTCAACGTCATCATACCTGTTACTATCCTGATAAAATCGGTGCCCAAAGCGCCGGATATGCGGGATACTTATTCAATGATTTACGAGAAGTTGATTTGCGGGATGGTTCTCCTGGACGCGGCGAAATGTATCAATTAGATTTGATGTGCTTGAACAATCCCAATTTTACAGCTATGCACACTGCTTATTTGAAGCGGCAGATCGCGGAAATTGCTTTAGATGGCTTACAACAGGACGATATGGCATTTTACAATTTCTTCCGTAGTTGCGGCTGCCAATATTGCCGTGAACGCTTTAGTCGTGAATATGGTCACGATTTACCTCCTCTGAGCGACCGGCATTTCTGGGGTGATACCACCAAGCACCCGACGGAATGGGGCAATTATGAAAATCCGGCCTTCCGCGATTGGGTCAAGATGCGGTATAAGGTGGTGGCTGACCACTTAGTTAAAGTGCGGCAAGCCATTGGACATGACAAAATTTTAATGACATGTTGTTCAAGCAGCGGATCAGAAAGTTTAAACTCTTTGGCGTTGTCTAATGAGAATTTTATCAATATAGTCGATTGGCTACTTTTCGAAAATTGCGGGACCAGCGTCCACACGATTAATTGGGAACAGCAAATCCCGGAGGCTTTGCTCCAAAACGCCATTTCCAATTCTGCGAATAAACCATCAATTGGTTGTAACTACGCCAATTATGAGAATGGCGCATACCTTGGCTGGACTTTCAGCCGCTTTATCAATAGCATTCAATGGATTAGCACCTTGACACAGGAACTGGATATCGACGGGACTGATTTCAAGGAAGAGGGTGAACTGATTGCTAAATACAACAATTGGGACATTGAGCATGACAATGAAAAATGGGAGGATATTACCGAACTGCGCCTTGCCTATTTTCAGGCTAATAAACTTAACGGGATGCGCACCCCGGACGGAGTTGAATATTGGCACAGGGTACGTGATTGGTCATGGAGACTATTGAAAGAAAATATCAATTATCGCATGATCGTCAGCCACAATCTTGAACAAGAAATCGCTGACACCACGCCGATTTTACTCGAAAGCGCGTGGTGTGTTTCAAATGAAGAATTTGAATTACTCAAAAAGATGCAGGCAAACGGCACAATCATTTACATTAATGGCGAATTCGGCACGCATAACGAAAAACGAGAGAAACGTGCTTTCCCATTGCATCTGGACGGAGCAAAGGAATTTAAGATGGAAGAAGCCATTCCTCTAGTAAAAATTATCAATGCTAATCACGACTGGCGAATCCGTCTCAAACAGCGAGGAGAAAAAATCCGTATTGATTTGTTTAATGTCGCCCTGGAAGCAGTCCCGCATGAAAATTTGTTTTCAAGATGGGGAGAAGGCGGCGGCAAACTTTTACGCAGCATCAATAATGCCAGCAAACATTCTCAACTTGTTTTTGAGCTCTCTGCAAACGTTAAAAATCTTGTATTAATGAGTCCGGAGTTATCAGAAACAATCAATGTCAAGCTTGAACCATCTGGCGGTAAAACCAGGATTACTTGCGATTTATCAAATCTCAAGCTGTATGGCATGCTCATGGAGCAATAGTGCTGGTTTCGTGAAATATTTTTGCATATTTCTTATCCTCATTGTGAGTTGTATGTTATTTGAATATAACCATTACAATATAATGCAACTCGTTGGATTGAGAAGTAAAACAATATATGCCGTTAATAAAATTACATGTTAAATTATTTTGCAGAACGTATTATTTTCTATAAAAAGGGAATCATAAATGCCTGTTGATTTGAATCATACCATTTTTCAATGGCCGTCCCGTCACTGGCTAGGAGAAAACCCGTTTTGTTCTCTGCTGGGCGAGAGCTATATGAATATCTACCCGTACAATGAACGCGATAATATTTCAGCAGACACCGAATTTCGTGATTTCGAGTCCTATATCATCGAGAATGAATATTTACGCGCGGTATTATGTCCGGAACTGGGATGTCGTTTAGTGAGGCTCTTTGACAAGGTAACTGGCCGCGATGTTTTCATGCTGCCTGATGCGTTTTGTCCAACTTTAATCTTTTTACGCGGAATCTTTCTTCCGGTCGGTCTTGAGCTAAATTTTCCGCAAGGGCACAATGTTCACAGCGCTTCGTATATTCCGATGGATGAAATAGAACTGCCTGATGGCGGACGAGGAGTGCAAATGCGCGTGTTCAATGCCGTAAACCGGATGGATCATGAGATATTATTCGCGCTCTATCCCGGAGAACGGTTGTTGCGCCAACGTATTACCTTCTGCAATACCACTCCAGTGCGTAATGGCTTCATGTACTGGGCCAATGCCGCCGTTCCCAACACTTCCGGACTGGAGATGCAGGTTCGTGCTCCATATTGCCATTATTTTACTAAGTATGAAAAATTCCCGTTTATTGATGGCAAAGATATGTGCAAAACCACGAATCGAACCATGGCTTCAGACCTTTTCACTATCGGCAGTGATGTCGATTGGTTCGGCTTCTACTCTCCGGATAACACAATCGGAGCGTTGCATCATGCGACGCGGACAGCTATGAGCGGAAAGAAAATGTTCACCTGGGGATTCGACGAATTTGCCCGCCGGTGGGGACGGAGTTGTCGCACTCCAACCGAAAACGGTTATATAGAGATTCAGGCAGGCATTGAAGAAACGCAATTTGAGCATACTCATTTGGAGCCGTTCAACAGCTTGACAATAAATGAAACATGGCAGCCGATTGACCATATTTCCGGGCAGGTGGTTCACGCCAATGAGCATATTATTCTATCTTCTGACGGCGCATCGCTGCAAGTGAATATTTCACGCTTTTTCCCGAAATTACGAGTACAGATTTTTACGCCATCAGGAGTAGAAGCGGTTACCGAGCTGTTTGATTGCGTACCCGAACGCGGGAGAATCGTAAAGACCCCGGCAAAGTTTGACCGATCACATTTTACGGTGGCAGTTTATGGGCAGCACGGTAACTTGTTGATGGAGCATACTGTCACTCCAATGTTACCGGCTAAAACGGAAACCGTAAAAGCCGCGCAGCATAAACTGGATATCAAGCCTGATGATATATCCTCTACACTGGAGGTCGCCTGGCGTAACTACAAAGCCAGGCGCTTCAAGTCGGCACTGAAATTACTGGAACCGCTACGCGGGAAATCTGAAACGGCAGATCAGATGCTCGCAGAAATAGACTGGTGGCTGGATCATTCGATACATCCTGCTTCCCCCCGATCTTTGATTACGCCGGATTGTCCGAATCAAATGAATGAAGCTTTGGTTGCGGAAGCTGATGCTAAATGGCAGGCAGGTAATATTGCGGGAGCGCTGGCTGTACTGCCTGATAATGACTTCATCTCGCAAATATGCCGCATATTTCTGAGTGAACATAAGGATCAGATTTTTTCTGCAGTTATGCGCAATCCGTTTACTATGTTAGAAAGGGAAGCGTTAAAAAAATACCACGGAGCGTCACAAGGAATGGTATTTTGCCTATTGGGCAACTATTACGCGTCCAAGCAAATTGATGTCGCAATGAACTACTGGAAAATGGCAGTTGAAGAAGATGATAACTGTTATCAGGCATGGCGCAACCAGGGCTATGAATTGCTTCGCCGTGAAATAAATGTAGAGGCAGCTCGATGTTACCGGCAGGCAGTAAGAATTCTTCCGGATGAACCGCATCTATTGACAGAATACGTACATTGTTTACGAATTATCGGAGCTTCGGAAGAGGCATTACAACATTTAAAATTGTTGCCAGCAACGGTTCGTTCTGACTATCGGATCAGGAAATTAATTGCGGAAATGTATTACGATACTGGAAAGATGGAAGATGCATTAAAGTTATTTTATGAAGGGGAACTGATTGTCTGGGAAGGCGAAATTATTACGCATCGCATTTACAAAAATTCGCTTACCGGATTAGGCGAACATGCGTTGAAAGAGGGGGATTATGACTCGGCAGAGAGTTATTTCAGACGTATGCTGGACTTTCCCGAAGCCATGAACAAAGGCCGCGGGTATTATGAGAATGAATCAGCTGGTTATTACTGGCTGGGGAAAGTCGCTGAATTCAAGGGCGATTTTGCTAAAGCCCGAATTGCCTGGGAAAAGGCGGCAAACCAACCCCAGACAGAGTACCATAATTGGCCTAACTTTCGAGAAGAGGAATACTTTCAGGCTTTGGCTGCCGCGAAAATCGGCGACCATGCGAAATATGAAATAACTGTAAGCCGCTTATTGGAGGGGGAAGCATTCGCGAAAACGGACGATTTCCTTCACTATGTGAACTATTCCGGTGTGTTGTCTGCATTTCGCGGTCAATTGCTGAAGGGAGATATTAAACTAGCACAAGAATTACTGGAGCAGTTATTAAAACTCATAGGCCCCGGTTGTCTGTATCAGCAGGAAAAACAAAGATTAGCATATGCAAATCTTTAAAGTTAGCAACGAATATCTGCGCAGGAGGTGACAGTAATCAAATACAAGAAGGCTTGATTGATAGTACTGTAGTGGGAGTTTATTTTGACGAATGTATTAAGAATTCAACTGTCAGTTTAGTAACTTTCCGGAATTCCAGCAAGGCCGGCATTGGCATGTATTTGTCTCCGACATGCTCGTACAGCGGATGTATATTTGACTTGCCTTGAGGAGTTCCCAATGTTAGATATGACCATTGGTCAGCGTGGTAATATTTCCCAACGGGGCAAAACTGTTAAGATATAAATAGTATAAAGCAACATGAAATTGATTCCAATAAAATTATATAAATAAAGTGAAAATAAAATCAAGAAAACATCCATTGGTGGTTTGGATTTGTACAGATATGGAGGGTCTGGCAGGAGTTGATAATTGGGAGCAATGTTATAATCCCGATGATAATTCGCCTCTTTACCAGTACGGTTGTATGCAATTAGCGGCTGATACAAATGCAGCTATCTCTGGATGTTTTGATGCGGGAGCTTCGGAAGTTAGAGTATTAGACGGGCATGGACGAAATCAAAACAAAGCACTGGCTCGTTATGGTTTAGACCCGCGGGCGAAACGGGTATGGATAAAAAATGAACCATTCCGATTGGAAGGACTTGATGAAAGCGTTACATCAGTTGTTTGTATAGGGCAGCATGCTATGGCTGGTACCATCAATGGTTTTCTGGATCACACGCAATGCCCCAGAGAGCTTTGTCGTTTTTGTATCAATGGACAAGAACATGGTGAACTAAGCCAGTTGGCAATGTATGCCGGACATTACGGAATTCCTTTGATATATGCTTCAGGCGATGAGGCACTTTGTGACGAAGCAAATCGGTTATTCCCTTGGGTGAAAACAACCCCAACAAAGCAGGGTACTGGCTGGGAAACATGTAATCTTTATTCTGTGATGCAAGTTAGAAATAAAATTCGGCAGGATATTGCCCAGGCACTCAATTTAATTGATGCCCCCCCATGGAAACCTGAATTACCTGCCCTGATTTCCGTGGAATGGGCATGGAGCGGCAAGGCAGATGAACAAAGCAAGTTTTTTGGGGTTCAGCGGACTCATGCTCGAATCGTACAGTGGTCCATTAAAGATGCACGGGATATCTATAATTTTCCTAATGAGAATTGGCATGCTTGAAGGTATAACTTGTTTATCAAGTATTTGCGTTAGTTAACGCACACCATTTTTTGATTCAGTTCCAATGTTTTCTGAAGTTCTCACTCCCACTCCCCTCACTCCCCTCACTCCTCTCATTCCGGCAGGAATGATAACGTTGTATTGACTGCCTTGTGCCAGTTGACGGTCAGGCGCTCCCGTTCGGCATTTTTCATGCGGCTGACGAAGCGTTCCACGGGTATCCAGTTGGCGGAGATTTCCTCCTGATTTTCCCAGTATCCAGTATGCAGTCCGGCCAGATAGGCCGCTCCCAGCGCGGTAGTTTCCGGAACCGAGGGCAGTTCCAGCGGGATATCCAGCAGATCCGCCTGGAACTGCATCAGAAAAGCATTTGAAGCGGCTCCGCCGTCCGCCCGCAGCAGTTCGATTCTACTGCCGATGTCAGACTCGAATGCCGAGATCAGGTCGGAGCATTGAAACGCGATACTCTCCAGTGCCGCCCTGGCGATATGGGCGGGATTGGTGCCGCGGGTGATGCCCAGAATAGAGCCCCGGGCGTTCGGGTTCCAGTACGGCGCGCCAAGTCCGACGAACGCGGGTACGACATAAACCCCGCCGGAATTTTTTACGGTACGTGCGAGCTTTTCGGATTCGGCGGAGGTCTTAATCAATTTCATTTCGTCACGCAGCCATTGGATGACCGCGCCGCCGACAAAGACCGCCCCTTCCAGTGCATATTCAAGGCCGCTGCCGAGATCCCAGGCGACAGTCGTAAGCAGACGGTTCTCAGAAGTAACCGGATTTTTACCGGTATTGACCAGCGTGAAACACCCGGTGCCGTAAGTTGATTTCGCGGTGCCCGGCGTGAAACAGCATTGACCGAACAACGCCGCCTGCTGGTCGCCGATGACTGAGCATACCGGGATTTCAACCCCGAGCAGCTCTTTCGCCGTGTGTCCGAACAGTCCGCTGGACGGTTTTATTTCCGGCAGTATCTGCGCCGGGATGCCGAACAGTTTCAACAGTTCGCGGTCCCATTTGCCAGTGCGGATGTTGAACAGCATGGTGCGGGAGGCATTGGAAGGATCGGTCAGATGATTGCCGGTCAGGTTGAACAGCAGCCACGAATCAACCGTGCCGAAACAGATTTCACCTTTGAGCGCGCGATCCTGCAAGCCGGGAACATTATCCAGCAGCCAGCGGATTTTTGAAGCGGAGAAATATGGGTCAGGCAGCAGCCCGGTCTTATTCCTGATCAGACTTTCTTTGCCGTCTTTAATTAACTTTTCGCAGTATTCCGCAGTTCGCCGGCACTGCCAGACTATCGCGTTATAAACCGGTTTGCCGGTGTCTCTTTCCCACATGATCACGGTTTCGCGCTGATTGGTGATGCCGATGGCGGCAATCTGCTCCGGCTTCAAATCCGCTATTTTTAACGCTGAACGGCAGGAGGCCAGTTGCGACTTCCAGATATCCTGCGGGTTATGTTCAACCCAGCCCGGACGTGGATATAACTGCGGAAATTCCTGCTTTGCCAGCGCCAGTATCCGGCCCTGACGGTTGAATATCGCGGCTCTGGAACTGGTCGTTCCCTGATCGAGAGCAAGAATATATTTATCCATGATCTTCTCCTGAATATTTTGCGCTGAAAAACTTTAATACCGTCACTGGTGTATGTCAATGAATTATGTATTGTTATGTCCTTTTTTTTGAATTGCAATAATTTATTTTAAGAGGTAGTTTAACTGCGAAATATATTTTTATGTATGAAAACCGGGCATGTTTCAAAAGGTAGTTGACACTTTTATGTCATAACGCTCTGATAAAATAACGTAAAGTAAAACAGTCAAAACAAGCTCCGGCGGAGCGATACATATTGTAGCACCGGACTTTAGTCCGGTGAATAATGATAATAAAAATTTGGAGTTCCGTAGAAACGAAACATATAATGATTGATATGATTCGAGCCTAAAACTCTCAAAATGTGCGGGGGGATGGTGGACGGATTAAAATCCGTCCCTACAACATGATTCGAGCCTACGGCTCTCAAGGGATGCGTCTCAAAAAAGTGTCAACTATCTTTAACCATTATTTGAAACATGCCGAAAAAAGATAACAATCATGAATAAATTACTGCCATGTGCCGTTGTGATTCTGTGGATTCCGTTTTTACTGGTCTGCGGCGGGTGCGCGTTTGGCAATCGCGAAGTCATGCTGTCGCCGGTAGTTGCCGACAATCTGCCGCCCGGGGCCGCTGTCCGTACGGAAGTGATAAAAGTTCCGGAAAGTGAAGACGCCAGGGGGCTGTCCCCTGATTTTATCGGATATGTCAGAAACGGCTTCGGGATACATACCGCTGATGTTGTCGCCAGTAAGCCGGTCAGAAAATGGGTGCAGGATATTTTGCGGGAAAATCTTCGTGCCGCCGGTTATAATGCCGTTGAGGCGAATGGCGGTGGCGACGGGCTGGTAATTGCTTCCACTATCGTCAAGCTGGATTGCGATATGTATATGTCATATAAAGCTGCGGTCAATCTGAGCGTTTCCTTGAAACAGAACAGGCAGGTCATCTTCTCAAAATCTTATGAAGGAACAGCTTCTGCGCCGGCATTTTTTGCCACACCCGCCGAATACCTGGCGGTATTGACCACCGCCATGCGGAACTGTGTCAATGTCATGATGCCTGAATTGCTGGAACAGCTTAACAAGGCGAAATCTACTGCCGTGAAACCGGCAGTGCCTGAGGCGGTGCCGCCTTCAACTAACAAGTCAGACCCGTTTTAAATACTCTGCGCGGTTGAAAATTCAACCGCAAGACATTCATCCTGCGACTGCGGGATTGCGATCTTTTGAGTTTGGATTCGCACTCTTCGAGG
>CAIMFA010000993.1 GCA_903840185.1 uncultured Lentisphaeria bacterium
ATGTGCAGACAGTCATGGGAAACTACCGATGGTCAACCGAATCAGTGGCCAGGGACAGGTTGTTCATGGAGTACCTTGGGGTTACCGGCAAATAGTGTACGCTTTATCCGACTTTCAGGGTAGTAAAGAACGGATCCGTAATATGCGGGATGTCCTGCTTTTCAATACCGCAGCCTTCGTCCTTGATTTCAATGATCACTTCGTTATTGGCTTTGACGAAACAAGTTGAAACTTTTATGCCTTGTTCATGCGAGGTCAAAGCCTGGCAGGCATTTTGAAGCACGTTAATAATCACCTGCTCTATGCGCTGCTGCACCCCGCTTACCGGCGGAAGCTTTGTCCCGAGTTTCAAGTTAAAATTACCGGTGGATTTTTTCAAAAGATTATCCAGCAGGAAAAGCGATCTGGCGAGTGCGTCGTTGACGGAAAACTGTTCAAGCCGGTCGGGCGGAGTTTCTTTGACGTAACCTTTCAGATTGTCAACAATCGTCATAATCCGTTCAGAACCCTCTTTTATCCCGTCCAGCAGGGTTTTTACCGAATATTCAATTTTTTCCGCGGGGATTCCGCCAAATGACTGTTTATTATTCTTATTGATTTTCTGATTGAGTACAGGCATGAAATCGGACCAGATCTTGTTCAGAATTGAGATGTTTATCCCGATAAAGTTATTAGGGTTGCTGATTTCATGAGCCACGCCGGCGACAAGAACGCCGAGAGATTTCATTTTGTCCGCCTGGATCAATTGCTGCTGATGCAGCCTGGCTTGGTTTTCGGCTTTTACTTTTTCGGTAACGTCTATGGCAGCTTCCGCTACCAGGGTGATTTTACCATGGCGGTCTTTTACCGGATATACCCAAACTTCATAAATTTTGCCATTTGAAGCATGAACAATCCTTTTATCAGTTCCGGCATTTCCGTCAAATGCTTTTTTGATATAAAATTCATTTTCAGGGATTGCCGTATCGCCAAACCATATCTCCTGCCACTTCCTGCCGATAAATTTTCTGCCGCCCGGAGCGAATGTATTTCTTGCCGTGCGATTGCCCCATTGCAGATTTAAATTGGTATCGAAGCACATGATGATTTCCTGCATGGCATTGAACGTCATATTTAACTGTTGAGTAGTCCTGCGCAGTGTGACTTCGGCTTTTTTGATATCTGTTATGTCAAACACCGCCCCGACAACATACTGCGGCTTGTTGTCATATCCGGTCAGGACGGACTTGTGTTCGATCAGCAGACGTTCTTCATTATTGGGGGCAATAAACTTGATCGCTTTGGATTGACTGCCTCCATTCAAAATCAACTCTTTTTCGCGCTGATCAAGTATCTGAGCCACTTTCATATTGTTTTTTGCATGGAATACATCGAATACAGTCTGACCGATCATCGGACAGACAATATATTTTTCCGCAAACGCTTTAAACGCCATATTATGGCCGACATACCTGCCATCCAGATCTTTATAAAATACCGGAACTGGAATTGTGTTGATCATGCGCTCAAGCAATTCCAGTTGCTCTTTCATTTTATCGAATCGCATGCTTTCAGTCAGGTCTTCGACACAGCCGACAACCCGGACCGGATCACCGGACATGTCTTTGATCAGCACTGCCCGGTAAAGCACCCAGACAAATTCACCGTTTTTACGCATTACCCGGAAAGAACTGTTCAGGCAGTGGCTTGCGCCGGAGAAAAGCTTGTAAAGTTCACTTTTCACTCTGGTTCTGTCTTCAAAATGTATGCTTTCAAAAACCTCCTGCTCGTCAAAAACTGTTTCAGTCCTGGAATAGCCATAAAACAGAGACAGCGATTCGGAAGTGGTAAAGCGTCTGGCGGCAGGATCATATTCCCACTGGCCGACACTGATAGCTTCCAGGATTGAACGCAGATTCTGTTCACTCTGCCGGAGGTTTTCTTCAACCAGCCGTTTTTCAGTTACATCCTGATTGACCCCGACGATCTTAACCGGCTTTCCTGCATTGTCAAAAAATACCTTTCCAGTACAATGAATATAACTTAATCCGCCGCGCAGCCGCATTATCCTGAAGTCCAGAGAAAATTCATTATTGGCATCAATATAATGATGTATGTTCCGGATTTTCTCCCGGTCTTCAGGATGCAGAGCGTTGAAAAAAGTGTTCAGCGAAAGCGTCTCGCCTTTCTTTTCGTCAATGCCAAGTATTTTAAGAATCTGGTCGGAATGTTTGAATTTGCCGTTAAGCAGGTCATGATACCAGTTGCTCATTTTTGCAATTTTCTGGGCGTTGCGCAACTCATTGCTCTGCTCCTGCAGCTTCTGCTCGAAAGTCCGCTGTGCGCGAATATCTCTGAGTACGGTCACAACATAGAGTTTGTCGCCGAATGAAAATGGTTTGGAGCGCATCTCGCATAAAATCACTTTTCCGTTTTTAGATACGATTTCAGCCTCATATACGGCCTCTTTACCTTTAAGCAGTTTTGCTTTTACCGGGGCAGGGTCAAACCCCGGAGCAAATGTGGCGGCGGTGGTAAGCGTACGCATTTCATCGATACTGTATTCAAATAAGTTAAGTGCAGCAGCATTGGCTTCCAGGGCGCTGCTCCAATTTTGATTTTTCTCGTCAATATTGCTGATTATAAGTCCGTCATACACGGCATTGAAAACGGCTTCAAATTTCTGTGCGGCGCTGCGCATGAAGAGCTCTGTGGTTTTGCGTTCGGATATTTCCCGGAGCAGTTTTTCTCTGGCTTCATCACACCCTGCAGACATGGTTTTGAATTTATCCGTCAAATCAAGAAATTCATTCTTTAATCCGGAATTGCGTGGCAGCCGGGAGACTAATGCCTCCAACTGGCTAAATAGAGCAGCACAATTATTAGATTTGTTTTTTTTCTCCGGCATCGCTTTATCCTCTACTGTCAGAGTAATATTTGACAGACTGTCTTAATATAAT
>CAIMFA010000994.1 GCA_903840185.1 uncultured Lentisphaeria bacterium
CCCTGATTTTAATAATCAACGAATTTATGAACTGGATGAGGCGATGTATGAAATTAAGCAACAAATAAGCTTGCTTAGATTTCTGATACTTTCGATCTTTCTGATATTAGTCTATCTTGTCCGAAATTCTGATAAACCAAAAAAAATTGTCCAGATGGCAGCAGAGGATACAGAATGCAAATAATATTTAATATTCTAGTTTGTCTGCTACTTTAACTCAAAATAAAAGGAATTTATCCCATGCGTAATATTCTATTAATTTTTGCTTGTCTGGTCTCAGCATCAATGGCCTGCGCGGCGGAAGAGTTGCTTAAAGAAGGACCGTTTGCGCTGGTGGATTTATCCGCGCTGCCGGAACAGGATGCTCAGATAATCAGAGAGGCGAATGAAGATTTTATTTGCGTTCTTCAAGGCAGGAAACCTAAAAATATAAAATTCGACGAGAGTTATGCCTTGACGGACGGAGGAACGGTTTGCTATAAAGGTAAAGGATACTCTTTGACGATAGTTCAAAGCCTGTCTTCCTTTGGCCAGCTTCATGGCTACATTTATGGGCCCGTCATTGCTTTTGATAAGAAATTTGCTCCGGGAAACAGAAATACTGTGAGTTCATTGCGCTTTTACACCAATAAGCAATTAAAAGGATTGATGTCTCTGTCAGGCAATCCTGCGTTCTCAAAAGACGCAGAGCCGTCTGCATTTCCACGCGCAGAAGAAGTGCTTAAAACACTGGTAGAAGAGAAAGCAGATGTCACTACGAATCATCTTTATGTAAGTCCGGTTAAAAAGGTAGGAAAAGATGAGTTTGCGTGGGTATATTGGAAAGAAAAGCGGCAATTAATCCGATGGGAGCCCTTCGATGCCAAAAGCTGGAAGAAGGCGCTGCTGTATTCAAGACAGATTCTGGATATCGATAAGGATGTCGTGCCAACTGCGGAAGACATCAAAGGGAGCACATACCTAGTAGACGAAGGTTGGGCATGTCGCGCGATTGGAGATTGCATGAAAAACGGTCGAGAATACATTATACAAAAAGACGCAGAGTAGAAAATGAAAATCTTTACTTCATTTTTTGATTTATATAAAATGACTTCAGAAGAAAGAATATCAACAAATCATTCAGTTTCTTTTCTCCATTGTTGATCAAAATTCCCTGTTTTCTGATTTTATAGTTCCCATTCTGGCTGAGTTCCGGCAGTTTAGCAGTTTAGCACTTTAGCTCTTACCTAGACATGCTGGATGATAACCATGGTCTGGTCGTCGATATGATTGGCGGGATCGGCGGCGAAGTCGTCCACCGCCTTTAGTATCTTATTGATGGTTTCTTCAAGGGAATCGCCGTTCAGCAGGGATGCTTTGAATTCCTCCTGGAGCCGTTCAAGACCGAATTCTTCGCCGTCATTGTTGATTGCTTCGGTGATGCCGTCGGTGAACAGCAGCAGCGTCATATCCTGGCCGCATTCAAAACAGATGGAATCAAACTTGGCCATTTCAGACGGCAGGATTCCCAGCGCAGAGCCGTCGGGATAAATCTTTCTGATGTGTCCGCGCACGAAAGTGAGCAGTTCGGTATGACCGGCGCGGGCATATTCAATCAAATCATTCTTCTTATCCACCAGGCAGCACGCCAGGGTAACAAAACGCTCTTCGTCAGTATCGCGGAAAAGATTGGTGTTGAGTTCATCCAGCAAGTCTTCCACTGATGAAAACCGTGGCGCGATCGAACGGATAAAACTTCTGGTCATCGCCATCAGCATACAGGCGGGGATCCCTTTGCCGCAGGCGTCGGCGACGACAATCAGCAACCGGTTTTCATCGATTTCAACGAAGTCATAAAAGTCGCCGCTGACTTCTTTAGACGAGCGGGTGACGGCATGCACGACAAACTGATCCCATGGCGGAAACGACTCCGGCAGCAGGGACGCCTGCAGCTGGCGGGCAAACTCCAGTTCCTGATTCAGCCGCTGCTGTTCGCTCAGACTGGAATAAACTTTCACCAGATTCTGGGCCAGAATGACCTGGGCGCTGATAAAGCGGAGGCGGCTGAACTGTTCCGGGGTGAACGGCCCGATGCGGCGGTTGTTGACCGCGCAGATAACTCCGGTGAGAATGGCGTCTCTTACCATCGGCACGATCATCATCGTGGAAATTTTAGCGGAGCCGGCAAATTCCGCCAGCCGCGGGTCGCCGGTGGCGTCTTCCAGCATCAGCGATTCGCGGGCGGCCGCGACTTCTCCGATGATGCCTTCGCCGATATGAAATTTTTCCCGGCGGAGCATATCCAGAATGTATTTCGGTTTGGTCATCACATACTGGTTGGCGTTATGAATCAACGGAAACGCGCCGGAAATCCCGACGGCGCGGAGATTATCTTCATAGACTTCAAAGATGCAGATGGATTCGGCTTCGATCAAGTCGGCGATATATCTGGCCGTCGTATTCATGGAGTTGTCAACTTCGTTGATGTCTTTCAGACTTTGCGAGAAAAGACTCAGAAAATTGCTGATTTCAGCTTTCTGGTGCATGACGTCTTTAATGCGGTTTCTAAGGCCGAAATTCTTGTTGTTCAAAAAGATGCAACAGAAGATCAAAGCGCTGCAAAAAACCGCAAACAGCAAAATTATTATTGATGGTATTTCCATTATATTCTATCGGGATTTCCAAAAAATTGATATTTTCCCACATTACTCATAAAATTGCCCTGAAACCCGGATTTTTCAACTCCGGGTTTGGTTTATTTCCTGAAAACATGACGTTCCGCTCCTGAGACGGAACACCGGAACAATGAGATTGTTGAGAGCAAAACAAGGATTCTATATACCGCACGGCTGAAAATTTAACATATAGGCATCGCCAATCAGTCGGATCGAAAAAATCCAATCCACAATCCTGCTCGTCTATGCTTAAAATTTCAACCGTGCGGAGTATTGTTTTTATTGGCGTCAAGCACTTTGCGAATATCGACCGCCATATTGGCAAGCCGGTGCGGTTTTGGGATAAAGCCGCACGCCCCCTGGCTGAGCAGATCTTTTACTTCCTCTTCGGAAACGTATCCGCTGGAAAGCAGGATTTTAGCATTAGGGTCGATGGCCTTGATTTTGAAAAATGTCTGGTGTCCTCCCTGCTTCGGCATAATCATATCCAGCAGGACGAGGTCCACTTCCCGCGGATTGGCTTTATATATCTCCACTGCATCCAGGCCGTTTTCGGCCAGCAGAACTGAATATCCCAGCTCCTGCAAGGCTTCAATAAGAAAGTCCCAGATCGTTTCCTGATCGTCAACGATAAGGATTGTTTCCGTTCCGCGTGGAAGATCATTTAATTGTTCAGACATTTGCATTACTCCGAAATTCTTATAATCAATACACAATTATATAGCAGAAACGCAAAGAAAGCAATTGAAAATTCAATTTTGATTGATAAGAGTTCCGAGTTTAGCCTTAATAAAGGGTAGAAATTCGGTATTTTTAAACGAGTTCAGTAAAATGTCGGCATCCGCGGATGCCTGGTTTTTATCATAGATGGCGAGAACCAGAATGCTTTCGACGGCGCTGTCAATCATCGCCAGGCACAGCTCTTTAATGCATGGCCGGCCTTCAATTACCTCCGGGCTGAAGATATTGCCTTTGAGGCAGGCGATATCGGCATCAAATACTTTCCGTTTTCCGGCAAGTTCCGGTCTGGCCTTTTGCAGCAGTTCATAAATTCCCTGTGCTGAAAATTCATGCCATTTGCGGGATTTGATTACGCCGTCTTTGTCCTGAAAATATATATTGCCGTAATTGACCATGGTAATTCTGTGACCGTCAATGTTCTTGCCGACGACGCCGGAATTGCCGGCATCGAAATATTCTTCAAGTTCACGGAGATGCTTGATCCATTCCAGAAATGAATTGAACCATGCGTTATACTCTTTTCCCGGAAGAGAGCGTTTATAAGTCAAGTAGGCTTCGGATCTGACAAAATCATCTGTTCTTAACTGCTTGTATAAATCACTCAGAATGTCCGCTTTCCAGTATTTTTCGTAATCGGTCTGCAATTTGGAGATCGCCGCCGCAAAATCGGATTTCTGCTTTTCATGCTCTTTGATTTTGTCATCAAGAACCTTAAGCCTGCCGTTCAGGTCGGCAATCGTGCTTTCGGCAGCCTTAATTCTGGATTCTGATTTTTTGATTTCATCGGCCAGTTTGCCGTCATTGCCGGCTTTTACGGAAAGCAGTTCTTTCAACTGGAATTCCAGGCTTTTCACATAATCAGCTTTTTCTTCAAATTCTATAGCTTTTTTAGCGGAATCAAGTGTGCTGATATAATGTTTCAGCTTCCAGTAAAGAACGTCCTGTTTTTGACTGCGTTCATCCGGAAATATCGCCATGATCCGGTTGGCTTCCACGGCAAGCGCCGCGGACGGCATGTTTGGATTGACAAGTTTTTTCTCCAGGACAGCAACCCGGTCTTCAATAAAAGCGGTTTCATCCGGTTCTTTATTCGAAGCATGAAGTATGACCGCCGCAATCAAAATAATAAAGGGCACCGGAAAAACGGTGACCATGCTCCAGAACAGCCAGTCACGGCGGTTCTTTAACTTTCTCGTATTATCGTTGACCTGGACATGCGATTCGGTCTGCGTCTGCTCTTTTTCCTGGTTTTGCGCCGACTGGTTCTGTAGCTGATAATCAAGCCGTGCGATGGAAATAGTATGCACATCCGGAACCAGATATTTATTTGGAGCAGTCGTCTGGCGGACATGCCAGATTTCCTTAATCAGCGCCTCGGTGTCGCGATAACGGTCATCCGGAAGTTTTTCCATCATCTTTTTGACCAGATTGGATACTCTGAGTGAAATACCCAGGCCAAGCCGGTGCAGCGGAACCGCGGTGTCGTTGAAATGCTGCTGCGCCACCGCCTGGAAGGTTTCAGCTTTGAACGGCAGTTCGCCGGAAAGCATCTGGTAGAGGGTGATGCCGAGACTGTAGATATCGCTGCGCAAATCAAGCTTCTCTCCGGCAAACTGCTCCGGACTCATATAAGAGGGACTGCCGGAAATTTCCATGTCATCAGAACAGTCCGCCTGATTAATCGCCAGGCCGAGGTCGGTCAGTTTTACAACCCCTTCCGCAGTAATCATGATATTGTCCGGCTTCACGTCGCGGTGGATAAGTTTTGCCTCCTGCCAGGCATAGTAGAGTGCTTCGGCAACCTGCTGGACAATATGCAGCGCCTCGTCCACAGATATCCTGCCTTCGCGCTGCAGTTTTGCTTTCAGGCTTTCGCCGCTGATGTAATTCATCGCCATAAAACAGACGCCGTTTTCTTCGCCGACGGCAAATGACTGGACCAGGTTGGCGTGAATCAGTTTTGCGGCGGCTCTGGCCTCGTGCAAAAAGTCCGCGGTAACTTTGGGATTGGTTAATTCCGGCGACAAAATCTTCAGTGCAACTTCGCGTTCCAGCGAAAGCTGCACGGCTTTGTAAACAGTTCCAATCGAACCGCTGCCGATTTTTTCACGAATGACGAAATCATCAATTACGCAGTTCGGTTCAAAGGGGGATTTCGGGACAAAAGTCTTCCTGCCGCAGCTTTTGCAATCCAGCGGCGCGCCATTTTTCAAAGATGTTTCAATCAACGAAAGGCAGAACTGACATCGAAACCGCATTTAAAAATCTCCCTGCGCTTAATTTCGCAAAATTTAAATCAGCGGTTAACAAATTATACTCTGCACGGCTGAAAATTAAACTATAGATTGTGCAGATTTTGAGAATTGGTTCGTATTCTGAGAGGCTGCCG
>CAIMFA010000995.1 GCA_903840185.1 uncultured Lentisphaeria bacterium
AAACGTAAACAACTTTTAAGGAACAGGAATATTGTGAACAAAGGAAAGGGATTATTGCTTGCAGTCTGCCTGGTTATGGCATCCTTCCAGTTCAGCACTGCTCACGCCGAGAAGGTGAAGAAACTGGAGCTGCTGCAGGACGATGCCCAGGAAACGTTCGTGTCCAAAGTGTATTCGCTGCAATATGTCAGGGCCGTGGATATAACCCCGTTTATTCAGGGCGCGGTCAAGCGTTACAACACCAACTCCACGGTTGAGCGGCTGAACTTTGTAGCGGCTAAAAAGCAGTTTCTGTTAGTCAGCACTCCGCCGGCAATGCTGGCGTATGTGGACGAGATGATCAGGCAGCTGGACAGGCCGGGCGGCGAACCTGATCCGGCCGGATCGGTTATTGACGGTACCGCTGTTTTTCGCTATGCCTATCTGCCGAAGTACCGGTCAACGGAGTCCATGGTGGCATCGCTGAATGCGGGGGTGAGAGATAACGTCGGTATTATTTACCGCGACCCTACCTCCAATCTACTTTACTGGAAAGATACTCCGGCTGCCGGCCTGGTTATTCTGGCCTGGGCCAAGGCTTTTGACCGGCCGTCCCCGCAGGTTGAACTTAATTTCAAGATTTATGAAGTTAGAACCAGCGTGCTGGACGACATCGGGCTGGATTATCTGGCCTGGAAAAACGGACCGGGATTGAACATCTTTCAAGCCGGGCTTGAAACCGCCAGTTTTCAGACCGTCGAGAAATTTTTGTCCAACATGGACCAGTTCTCCTCGTTTTCTTATGGCGGGTTCTTCACCGCGCCGCAGTTCGACATGAGTTTTGTCAGAGTACTTTCCCAGGGCGGACTGGCAAAAATTTCCTCGGCAGGCAGCCTGACGGTGGTCAATAACTACACCAAGACCTATAGCGTCAAAATATCGCCGCAGATGCAGAACATCGAAAAAGACGCTAATGACAAAACCGCGGTGGTGATTGGCGGGCCTGCTGATTTTTCGTTAAACGTAAGCCGGCCGGTCATCTGCTTTAAGGCGCATAGTGAAGTTAATCAAATCTACAAAGGGGATGC
This sequence comes from uncultured Lentisphaeria bacterium, assembly GCA_903840185.1. Classification (GTDB taxonomy): domain Bacteria; phylum Verrucomicrobiota; class Lentisphaeria; order Victivallales; family Victivallaceae; genus CAIPAT01. The sequence goes on from CAIMFA010000995.1 coordinate 1,068, forward strand.
ATTTGACCAGACAACTTATGATAAAACGTGCGGAACTATTCAATTCGGCTATGTTTTGAATGTTAACAATGTAGTTGAGCGCAACAATCGCGGCACTGAACTTACGGAAAGCAGTACGGTCGCTTCGAACTTGACGTTTGAGCTTTGTTCAGAACAGCTTCTTGGAAGTTTCCATCAGGAGCAGAAGGTTGAGCAGACCATCGGCATGCCTTTCCTGTCGGATATTCCGTATCTCAAATATCTGTTCAGCACGACGACGACCATTAATTCGGACACCAGGATATTCGTGACAGTCACCGGCCGCCTGGTGCATCCCGAGGACTGTTACGAAAAATGGACAGGCAAACTGCTTACCGAAGCCGATTTCCCGGCTATCCAGACCTTTAAAGAAAACGGGAATTAATTTATGAATATCAAATATATAATTTCCGCGGCCGCAGGCATTTTAATAGCGTTTGCCGCAAATGTGCACGGGCAGTCATTAGTGCCTTCCGAGCAGGTCAAATCTAATAATAATAACGCGACCCAGCCATACGGGCAGACGGCGATCCAGCCGCAAATCCGCTTGAATCTGGAAAACGATACTGACAAAGTGCATTTTATCCGGAATAACACAGATCCTTACGTCGTAACCAAAGTGTATGAAGTAAAATATGCAGACATTTACGAACTGCGCCCGTTTGTTATTTCAGCAGTGCGTTCGAAGAAGATTACTCAGGACAATACCTTCGTTGAAGTTATCAGATACAATAATGGAGCTAGGTACCTGATCGTATCGGCGGAAGCTGACCGCTTCGGTCCCCAGCAAAACGGCCAGGGCATCGACGAAATCGTGAGAACCCTGGATCAACCAAAGCTTTTCAACTCATCCGGCACTACGCGTTATTTGTATTTTCCGAAATACCGCAACGCCAACGAGCTGAAAACTCTGATTACTAACGTCGGTGCCAATACCACCTACAACCCCGCCACCACAGGCGTTCCATTCTACGCGATGGATTCATCCTGGGAATTGCAGCAGGGCAGAGACGTTATCACTGTTGAAGAAAGCCTCAACGCGCTTTTCCTGGCGACTCCGGCGTGGAGCAAGAAGGCGATAGAGAGCATGCTGCAATATTACGACCAGCCGATACTTCAAGCGGAAATTAAATTTGTGCTTTATGAAATATATGCCGAAAACGACGGCAAAATAGGCGCTGATTTCCAGGACTGGAAAAACAATGAAGGGCTGGATCTGCTTTCCGCCGGCGGGCGTTACCGCAGCAACTGGGCATCCACCTGGGCTGGCGGCATTGATCAAAACGGCTCGAATAAAACGCAGTTTTTCAACTTCAATCCCAAATGGAACTCCAAATACCTGGACTTCCTGGTATCCAAGGGTAAGGCGAAAGTTAAAAATTCCGGTACCGTGCTGGTAAAAAACAACGAGACGGCGGTAATAAACGCAACCACCCGGGTATTTTATGATCAGTATGTTCCCAACAGCGACAAAACTCTGGCGCAGTACGTTACCGCGCCGGTCGGCAGCAAAGTATATGGAACAAAACCTGCAGTTCCGCTCCTTAACGATTACTACTTCAAAGCCGATAATAATGGAACAGCCATCACGTTTGCATTGCCCGCGACAATCGCAACCAGCGTCAGCGCCGTCAAAATAACGGCGGGCGGAGTTACCAGATATCAGCTTGCATCAATCGGCGCTGACTTTTTCTCCCCGTCCGACCTTGGACTGCAAACTACCGCTGACAACTTTATACTGTACAAGAATGTCGGCACATTTAATCCGGTTACAGGCGTTACTGATACGAACTGGGTTGCTCAACCATGGATAGATGATATTAATGTCGCCAAAGGCCCGACAATCAACACCCTGCCCAGCGGCGCGTTCGGATTCGTCATGACCGTGCAGCCGCAAATCTGTCAGGACGCTACCGACCTTACAGTAACCATTAACAACAGCAGCCTGATCGGCTGGAAGTCTAATGGCGATCCGCGTATTGCAAACAGCGATACAATCAATACTGAAATTATGATCGGCAACAAAGGTAATCGTTTTATCATCGGCGGCATCAACAAGGAAACCGTTGTCCGCAGTGTCTCCGGGGTTCCATTCCTGAGAGAGCTGCCGGGACTGGGCTGGCTGTTCTCCACGGAATCCGAATCCACCAAGAAATCTCAACTGGTGGTTTCGGCCGTATGCAATATCAAGGCTATTGACGCCATCATGACCGAAGCCGTCAGTGACTCTATCAAGAAAATTGAGAAAGGAACTGAAAATGCCGGCAATAAAAACCAATGGGGTTATGACCAGTACTTGATTGATAAAAAACTCTAAGTTAAGATTAACAGTTAACCCTATCCGGCGAAACCAATTGCAGTTTCGCCGGATTTTATTGCGGCAAATCAATCTCACATTGGCAAAAGCCCCGTTAACGCAGTATCTTATACCTCCTGACATTTATTTATTACAGACAAATCATAATTTTAACATAGAAAAGGCATTATGAAAAAAGTTATTCTGGAAAAAGGTCGCGAAAAATCTCTGCAACGCCGTCATCCGTGGGTGTTTTCAGGCGCAATCAAACAAGTTGAAAGCAAGCCGGCGCGCGGCGAAACTGTTGATATTCTCAGCGCGGGCAATGACTGGCTGGCTCGCGGTTCTTATTCACCTGATTCACAGATTACAGTACGCGCCTGGACGTTTGATAAAGATGAGAATATTGACAGAGATTTCTTCCGGAGTAAAATCGTCAAAGCGCTGGAATTCCGGCAGAAACTTTCCGGCATCGGCACGGATTTCACCGCTTACCGCATTATTGCCGCCGAGGCTGACGGCTTGCCCGGCCTGATTGTTGACCGTTACGCCGATTTTCTGGTCGTGCAATTCCTCGCTTCAGGTGTGGAACTGCATAAACCGCTGATTGTCGAACTGCTGGCTGAACTGACTGCCTGTAAAGGTATTTACGAGCGTTCAG
>CAIMFA010000996.1 GCA_903840185.1 uncultured Lentisphaeria bacterium
GATGGACAGGATTTTTCCGTTTTCTCTATGATTGCGGAGCAAGCTTTGGATTCGGGAAAAAATCCACGTTGCCTGACAAAATACAAGCTTTGAGAAAAACGGTTAGGCGGCATAGTGATCATCCTTGCTATTAAGGAGATAACAATGTCACGGGGCGGGTAAAATGGGCCAGGTGTGGGCGGGTTAAAATGGGCCACTCAAAGAGTATATTTTGTCATTGTAAACGAACCCTAATAAAGGATGCGGACAATGGCAAATTACGTTGGAGTGGCAATGGAAAACTCAATCATTACGTTGAAGCGTCAAGGCTGGTCGAATCGTCGTATAGCCTTGCAACTTAGCATAAACCGGAAGACCGTGGACGCTTATGTCAAGCGTCATTTACGAGTTGAAAACGGGCCAAACCCGCTCTCCGGCTCTATTATTGAAAACGGGCCAAACCCGCTCTCCGGCTCTATTATTGAAAACGGGCCAAACCCGCCCGCCGGGAATAGTGGTCCGCCAAGCCTCTGTCAAAGCTATCAATCCCGAATCAAAGAAATGCTGGAACTGGAGTTGTCGGTCAAGCGCATTTACCAGGATTTGAGCAGCGAATATGGTTTTTCAGGCAGTTACGATTCCGTCAAGCGCTTCATCCGCCGCCAGCAATCCAGCCATATCTATCCAGTGCGCCGCCTCGAAAAATTTCCAGGCGAAGAAGCCCAGATTGATTTTGGCAGCGGGGCTCCGGTTCTTGGGGAAGATGGAGTAAGGCGCAAGACCTGGGTATTCCGGATTGTTTTGAGCTATTCCCGCAAGGCCTACAGCGAAGCGGTATACCATCAGGATACGGAGAATTTCATCCGGGTGCTGGAAAACAGTTTCCGTTATTTTGGCGGTGTGGCTCTGACGTGCGTGCCGGATAATCTGAAAGCTGCGGTCACCAAACCTGACTTTTACGATCCTGAAATTGTGCCTAAACTGCGGGAGTTTTGTGCTTATTACGATACGGTTATGATGCCGGCAAAACCATATCGCCCGGACCATAAGGGCAAGGTGGAAAGCTCGGTGAAGTACGTCAAATCCAATGCGCTGAAAGGCCGGGTGTTTTCCAGCCTGGCGGAACAGAACAACTTCCTGCTGGACTGGGAGCGGCAGGTTGCCGACCAGCGCATTCACGGCACGACCAAGGAGCAAGTCAAAAGCCGTTTTGCTTATGAACGCACGTTTCTGCAACCGCTGCCGGATACGCTTTTCCCATGCTTTGAAGAAGGCATCCGCAAGGTGCACCGTGACGGCCATGTTGAGATTGCCGGCGCGTATTATTCGGCCCCGTGGGAGTTCTGCCGCCGGGAAGTATGGGTGCGTTTTGATCTCAGAACTGTGCGTATTTTCGACAACAACATGAAACAGGTCGCTATTCATGCCCGTGTCGAAAAAGGCCGTTTTTGCACTGACGGCCAGCATATTCCGGCTGCCAAAATTGCAGCCATCGAAAAAGGACCAGATTACTTGATGCGCAAAATCGCCAAGGTCGGGCCCAATACCGAAGCATGGGCAAGAACCATGCTGAAGAACCGCCCGATTGAAGGCTTGCGGGTATTGCACGGCTTATACTCGATGACCGGGAAATATCCATCCGCCGAACTGGAAAGCGGCTGCATGGACGCTCTGCATATGGAACAGTTCCGGCTCCGTGAACTCCGTTCAATGATCGGACGGAAAACGCATCAGCCGGAATTCGTGTTTATGACCGAACACCCGTTGATCAGGCCGATCAACGCTTACCAGAATATTGTCGCCGACGTTATTAACAACTATTACAATGAGGGACAACAATGAAGGAAATTCTTGAACTGAACCTGAAAAAATTGCGGCTCTCCGGAATGATGGAAACCATTGACGTCAGATTGCAGGAAGCCCGCGCCTGTCAGCTTGATCACGCGGACTTTCTGGAATTGATCTTGCAGGATGAACTTGCAGTCCGCCAGAACCGCACTATCGCCAGAGGAATCAAAACAGCGGCATTTACCGTGCCGAAAACCCTTGACCAGTTCGAGTGGAATTTCAACCCGGAGATCAATCGAAAACAGTTCTATGAACTCGCCACCGGAGAATTCATCAAACAGGCAAGAGATGTTTTACTGATCGGACCGCCGGGGACTGGCAAAACCCATTTGGCAACTGCGCTCGGATATCAGGCGATCAAAATGAATTTTACGGTCTTCTATTGTTCTATCTTCGACTTGGTCAGAGACTTACTGCAAGACGAAAATCTGGCAGGAAGCTCAAAAAATGACCGGAAATACCTGAAGCCGGATCTTTTGATCATTGATGACATGGGTATAAAGCAGTTGCCGAAAAGCTCCGGAGAATATCTCTTTGAAGTGATTATGCGCCGCCATGAACTGCGCTCGACGATTATGACCAGCAACCGCCCCATCGAGGAATGGGGAAAACTGATCGGGGATGTTCCGACGGCCGGAGCAATTCTTGACAGATTCCTGCAACATGCCGAAATCATACCATTTAAAGGCAAAAGTTATCGTTTAAAAGAAAGAGTTAAAACAAACAGCGATTTGAAAAATAATTTATCGGAAGTTAATTAAAATAGTGGCCCGTTTTGACCCGCCCCGGAGTGGCCCATTTTAACCCGCCCCGTGACACAATATAAAAGCCTCACTGATTTCAATAGAATAGTCTCTTTAGTTTTGAAGAATTTCATTAAAGAAAAATGGGTAGAAATTTAAATCAGATACACAAAATAGATAGTAGCTACATCAGTGTGCTATATACGAGTGGTGTGCACCTTTTCTAAATGGCCGATATTATATTCTTATTCATTTCTTCATCGTAATAATCATTGGTTAATAATCGACATGCTGTTTGTATTCCCAATACTTTATCACGTCCGACAAGGCTTTCTCCTCCAGCCCAGACTGCGTTTGGATTGATGCACGATGCTGCGCCGAAACAGCCCGCGCCCGCATAATTGAGTTCAAACGCTTTTCGTAAGGCGTCATGCGCTGCAAC
>CAIMFA010000997.1 GCA_903840185.1 uncultured Lentisphaeria bacterium
AAACATCAATCCCGTTTTCCAGCCGAATATCACAAAAAAACCGTTAGTAAACGCTTTGCCGGTGTAAATCCTGACCATGCTCCAGCTTTTATCCATTATTTTTGCCGGCTCTATTGAAAATTTAACCTTGAATTCGATGGTACCTTCATCCAGATTGAATGTATTCGATGGAAATGATATCTGATTAGGCCACTCCATGACTTTCATCGCCTGACCGTCTTCATTTTTAACCAGAAGCAAGTCACGGCGCGCCACTGCATCTTTGGTTTCCACTTTACCCTGATCAAATGTTTCCCTGGCCGTAACTCCGGCAAAGGAGTTTACCGCCATCAAACCTGTGAACAATATTAGCAGACTCTTTTTCATAATTTTCATTCTTTCTTAAATTGTATCGATTTTACTGTTTTTCCAGTACAATAATGCCTAATTTTTCAGTACTCTTATAATTATCATTATCACCGCCCCAGAACGCCCGTTTTCTTTCGCTGAATGAGCTGTCCATATCACGGACGCTGATACCGAATCCAAATATTGCCGGACGTTGCAGCCCAATGGCCTCCACTCCTGACCATTTGATTTCAATTTGCGCCCAGTAGCCGTCTTTTGTCCGTCCGGATACCATCCTGGTTGCGTTCAACGGGAAGTTTTTATTGCCGCTGAAAGTATCCGGCCCTTTAATCACTTCATCCTTAGTATCGCCTCTGCCCTTGACCGGCATAATCAACTGCACATCATCGGCGTTGAAAACGGTTTCGTTGAAATCGCCGGCAACGTTCCAGTCGAAATACATCTCAATTCCGTCCGACTGCCAGCATTGCAAATCTTTAACTTCCCGGAAATTGACGATGGAATCATCCGTAACCTGCACCAGAAAGTAAAGCCCCTGGTCATCCCATAAAACTTTCATTCTCGTCCAGTCACTTAACCGTATCCATGCAGCGGAGTTCCATACCGCCGCGTCCGGCTGGCCAAACGGTACAACAGTCTTTGCGGATAAAACATATAAAACATTTGCCGGCACGGACAGTATGGTATTGCTGCTGCCATCGGATACAGCTAATTTCAATTGACTGGTGCCATTACCGGATGTTTTTTTCGCAACCGGACAAACCAGCATTTTTTCGGCAAATTCAGGCACTGTTACATTCTTATCAATTGCCACCTTCAAGCCGACCGGCTGACTGACTACCGCAATATTCGCAGTTTGAGCTTTGCTGCTGACATTGTTTATTTTCAACAGCAATTCCGGCTGGTTATTACTGATACCAAGGCGGGAACTGCTGATTTTCAACGGCGACAATCCGGCAACGAAAATCTTTTCAACCGCGGCGGCGAATTCCTTAATGCTTTCTTTTTTGCCAATCAGATAGCGGACATTTTCATCCAGCGGCAATATGGTGTCTTTATTTTTGCCGCTGACAGGCAGCTCTCGGGCAAATACATCAAGCAACCTAATACTGTCCGGACTTAACGGCAGTGAACAGGTAGTTTTCAGCGACTGATTCCAGTAAATACAGATCGGACCTTTGGGAGAATCAAACAGATAGGCAACTGTATTTCCTTCAACTTGCAATTCCTTGACAAAGGGCGCATCTACCAGTAGATCAATAATTGCGTTATTTGCAATCAATGTCGCGTTCGGCGAACCGTCGAAACTCAGTTCTGAAAATTCTGATTTTCCCAGCCAGTCGACTTCTGTGCCCAAGTTAAACCATGACTGCCTCGCAACACCGCTGGACAATTCGTTGGCAAGATGCCTGGCAATTCCATTAGCCATAACACCTGGCGATGTCAACAAACCATAAGCGCTATTCCAGGAATTCAAATAACCATACGGTTCTTTGCACATGTGTCCTGATTCTGTATCCCATACCGGCATTTCCCGGCCAAGCTGTTTCTTAATAATATTTTGAACTTCTGATGCGTAATGACGGTCAGCGACATGATAACCATGAATTGCAACAGCATCCATGTATTGTCCTGCTCCGAGCTTCAGGCAACTTTTCACCCAGCCGTAGAGATCCCCGCCGACATCCCAGGTGCCGCAAAGTCCGAGAATTTTAGCGTCAGGGTTGCCGCTCATCACGCCTTCATGGAAGGCTTTCATGACCGGCAGATATTCAAAATCGCGCATTTTAACGCCAGGCTCATTCCAGTTTTCCCACCAGGTGATCCGTCCCTTGAAATGCGCGGCGGCATCATGAGAGAACACCGCGTATTTTTCCGCATCAACCAGATTTGCCCCTTTGCCGTGTGCAGTTCCTCCCATGCTTTTTTTATCGCTTAATATCCATTTCGGCAGATATTCAGTTGCGCCGTGACCACTCATTAACGACATCGGCTCCATGCCATGCCTTATGCACATATCAGTCACAATATCACTCTCTGTCCATTCACGTTCCTGTTCGGATTGGGCATTGACAGAAACAGAGATCATATTATAGAAATGCGCCCATTGCCAGCCGATTTTCGCAGCCAGATCAAAACCTGCTTCAGGAGCAATTTTAGCGGCGCACAGCCGGTAGCTGGCATCTTTCGGCTTCATCCAATAGTGGCGGTATGGTTCAATCATGGCAGGACTGCTGCCGCCGAAAAATATTTTACCTTGCAGGCGACGCAGCCGCAGATCACGAATAACCCCGTATACGCGCTGCGCCTGGACAGTTTTACCGCCGGATTTAACTTCCGCTTTAATCCGGTACAAGCCGCGCAGCATCTCCGGCAGCTTCAATTCCACCATCTGGTGTCCGCTGTCATCAAGTCTGCCGCTGACGGCATTATTGAGTATGGATTTACCGGTAAGTTCATCTTTAACCTCATATTTGACGTTAAAATCAGCAGCCCCGCCGGTAGAATATAACTGCAACACGGCGACATCACTGTCTCCTTCGGCATAAACCAGATGCTGTTTTGCCGGATATGACTTCAAATCAATTGCCGCATCCAGGCTTCTTGCCGGAGAATATGCCGTCAGTTCGCCCTTTTCAATTTGAACGGCATCCAGCCATGCCTGATGAAATACATTGCCGCCTGCCGAATCAAAGTGAAATTGCAGATAATATACGCCTAACGACGCCTGACCGTCAGGACTGCGATCCAGACCGGCTTCAACTCGCGGATCAACCATTAAATCACCGGAAAATGAATACCGCTGCCAGGAATCTGTCAGGGAAAAAGATTTGCTGCGAATTTGTTTCCATCCGCAATTCAATGAAACCGTAACCGGGACATGCGGACGATCTGATTTGGCATAAAACGAGACCATTACATTGGTTTTACCGTCAAATTTAATCGGAGGAAAAATAACCTTGACACTATCCATGCCGGAAAGATTGGATACTCTTAAGCTGTATTTGCCGTCGGCGGCAGTCTCATCGGTCACCTGCGGACGTACCGCATTCGGCCAGTTCTGCACAAACGCATTCAGAATCGGATCAAAGCCCCAGCGTCCAACTTCAAACGAACTGTTTTCCTCCAGTAGATTCGCTCCGTTTACAGTTCCGCTCAATCCGGCTGCCGCCAGCAGCAACAATATGGTCTTAGATATTTTCAATTCCATTTGCCTTTTTCATGGTGATATTTGAAGATTAATTAAATCACGCAAATAGAAGCCGCATTTATATCTTAAATACGGCTTCATGCATATATTGTTAGTGAATCAGAGATCCAGATTCACCGGGTAGGTTTGATACCACTGAGCAGGAGACTTATACGGGATATTGGCAGACTGAGCATAAGGGTTCAACCAATATACGTTAGTAGCGCCGCCCGGCGTGGTGAACGGGCCTTTGAGCATTTTGACATGCCCGTCACCAAATAGAAAGTTGGCGCTTCTGTCATGCCGAGAGGCAATATAGCCAGGACCGGGTAATGTTGGGTTAGACCAGTCAGCGCTGCCATTGACCCAACTTTGAATAACAGTACATTCCCTGGGCCCGGTAGCATTGGTTGGATTTGCAGCGTCGCCAACTATTGGCATAATTGAAGCCTTACGCGGAGTCTTTCTGCCAAAATCACCAAATTTCATATTATTTGCTTTCATGTCAGAAGGAATATTGGGAGTATACTCAGTCGGGTTTGTATCTTGCGCGACCCCTAAATTAATCCCATAACTCAAGCCACCGTAACCAGATGCATAATAGGGGTTGGCATCAGAGGGACACAAAAATATCGATTTAACTGTCGGAATGTTTGTCATCCCGCTCTGTGCCTTGCCAAAACCGCCAGTCGTCAGCAAATAGCCAAACCAGGTAACGCTGTGCCATTGCGTAGAACCCGTATTTGCGTTGAGATATCTCTGGGGAATAATCCAGTCCTGATAATCATTAGCATACATCATTATAGCAGTTCCCTGCTGTTTAACAT
>CAIMFA010000998.1 GCA_903840185.1 uncultured Lentisphaeria bacterium
AGCAAACTCTCGTTAGGCAAAAAAATTGCCTAACGAAGAATGGCGATGTAGCAACCATTCTTGGCAAGAGAGTCAGAGTAAACAAAGAATACATAAAATATGCCATCGCAGTCCATAAAAAGAAGCCTGAACTACTGGAAAAGGTCTTCAACGGCGATATGGAAATCACTGAAGCATATCGGGAGGCTAGAAGACCGACTGTTCCAGTGGAGAAGAAAGTTTATCTCCCGCCCGAACAGGTTTTAGCAATAATCCTTGACCGATTACAGGAAGAAGACAATGATTATCTGATAGAACTTGCAGAACAAACCAACGGCAAAATCAAGCAAGCACTGTTGAAACGGACGAGAAGGGAATCCGACAGGCTGCTTGACGAGAAAATAGACGAAATAGTAGGTGTAGAATGATTACCTATGAATCACTCTTTGAACGATATTTTCTATTCGGCTGGTCTATTAAACTGGATGTTTATCGCACCAGCGAGCATCCAGAAATCGTCAGAGCATTTGAAGCCGTCTGGGCAACCCTTCCAGCGGAAAACAGGCAGCGCAAGACAGAACAGGAAATGCGGAAACACCTGAAGATGCTGCTTTGCAATCTGCTGGTCGCTTATAAAAGCGGCAAATGCTTGGCAATCCCCCGAAAGGCGGAGTCCTTCTCCGATGGAAACAGGCTGGGCAAGCTTTCAATCCACAGAACGGCTTTTCTGGCTGTCGTGGACGGGATGTTTGCTCAAAACTGGATAGGGATGCAGTCCGGCTACAAGTCCAAAGATAAAGAAGGCAGACTAACCCGCATCTGGTCAGGAAGCGTACTCCATGCTTATTTTGACGCTGTCCCAGAAGAGGACATCTCAACTCAAGTCGGGGATGTGGTCATTCTGAACAATGAAGATGAAAAGGAAATCCCGTATGTAGACACTCCACATATTGTTAGATTACGTAAGAACCTGGAAGATGTCAATTCCGTTTATGAGCAGAGCTACTTTGCCTATAACGAAGTCTATGAAAAAAGCTATTTTAACCCGTTTTGGTTTTTTTCTCGTCTTCCTAATCTCGACATAATACTTAATACCCTCCATATTCCATATAATACAACACAATTCATAGACATACTTCATCAATGCATCACATATCCTGACAACCTACAACATATATCAATTCACCACCATTACGGGAACAAAATGGAATTTGAGGGGCATTCAGAGGCTATGCCGAGACGGCTTTTTCCAAGGCTTGCTGCGATTTATTGCCGGGGTGATTTTAGGTTTGGTGGAAGGCTGTATGGCAAACCGGCAAGAGGCGTGTCATGGCAATCCCTGTCTCAGGATGCAAGAAACACTATCACCATCAATCAGGAGCCAACAGTGGAGCCGGATTATAGCGGGCTGCATATTGCCATGTTATATGCCAGGAAAGGGAGGCAGATGATTGGGAAGCCGTATTCCAATATAGACAATAACGTGGCGATGAAACCAATCATCAAAAAGCTTCTGCTGACAATGATAAATGCTGAGGATGAAAACGAAACCATAAGGTCTATGACGCAGGAGGTATGGGAATTACAACAGTCGCCAATCTTGAAAGAGCGGGATTTAAAATTCCTGACTGCTGTAATGGCATTAAAGCCGGACTGGAAAAGCCTGATTGGAAAAGTGAAAGAAGCCCATGCTCCAATTAGAGATTTCTTTTGCTCTGATGCAGGCGTGAAGCTTCAGAGGATTGATTCAAAAATCATGCTGGATGTCGTAATGCATTTCGCCGGAAAAGGAATTCCCTGTCTGCCAGTTCACGACAGCGTTATCATCTCCAAGTTTCACGAGAAGGAACTGATAGACATAATGGATAATGCATACCGTGCGAACATGAATGGGTTTTGCTGCGGGATAG
>CAIMFA010000999.1 GCA_903840185.1 uncultured Lentisphaeria bacterium
CGTATTTAGTATAATACGTACACTTGAAAAAAGCAAGAAAAAAAGCACGATTTGGGTAAAAAATCGTGCTTTTTTTAACAATTTTAGCTTAAAGTGTGCGCTTTATCCAATTTTCAGGATAAAATAGATTAAAGATGGGATTTATACAAGTTTTTGTTTGTTTTATGTATAAAAAATAAAAGAGGCGGGAATACCGGATCCCCGCCCATAGCAATTCAACCGTAATTACCGAATCATACTCCGGAAATAGCAATCAGAATCGGAGTCTGACTATTCTTCAAGGAGAGAAAATCAATCGATTTAACCATTTTTCCAGTACGATTTTCCCACTCGAATACCCGCAGATACCGCCAGGCCGTTTTACCGGTAGCAGTATTGGTCACCTGTACCGGAACCGGACGCGACAACTCTTTTTTATCATATCCGCTCCACCAGTTATTATTGTTCTGTGGAATATTGATTACAATGGTTTCAGATGTTCCGTCCGTAAAATTTACCACATATTCTCCGATATTGCCGGGTACGCCCCAGGCTGCGGCATGGAGAAAATATAAACATCTTGCTTTGCGGTTTACCGGAATGTTTTTCACCGCATCCGGCATTTTAACAGTTGTGGCAGCCCCGTATAGAGTAATAATCGCCTTACCGTTATTCTGTTTCGGGTCAATTACATCAAAAGTAACGCCGTGAAGTTTGCGCTTTCCGGTCTTAAAGTCACGAAGATCATTAAGCTGCCCTTCGTCGCTCCAGCCGCCTTTACCGTTGCCTGGATCATCATCCATAAAATCCATATTGCAAAATTTCCGCAAATCTACCGTGAAGTTAGCCGCAGGATTTTCACCAGGCGCAACAAATGCAGGCAGTTCCGGAACTTTATGCTCGCTGCCATCATCGGCTATTTCTAATTTTTCCGGCTCGACAGTAATTTTGACGAATGCCTGTTCAATTGCGGTGGCAACTTTTTCCGCCGATGCGTTAATATGCAGATATAACGGTTCGCCGGTAACTTTAATATCAGCCATATCAACCGTAAAATCGTTTCCCATTATATCAATTGCTTTGAGGATTATACCCGGCCATGAAGCGCGCAAACGGAGTTCACCTTTACTGCCGCACCATAACATCACCACGCTGTCCTGAGATTGCTTTTTCTGGTGAACATTAGCCCAGAAACGACCTTCATTGCGACAAATCGTTTTATAAAAAACTGTCCAGTCGAGCTGCTCCTGCATCGCGACGCGGGCCATCAATTTCGGGCGCGGCGCATTATTCACATCCAGCATGGACGTATTGATATAGGCTTCTTCGGATATCTCTGGAACTTGATTCTGCAGATAAATAAAATGTTTTTCGATTCCCAGCGTCATATGCACGGCTTCCGCCTGCACGCAAGTAACAGCGCCTTCATACCAGTTCATCGGCTGGCGTTCCGCTTCCGGCGGCAACCTTGCTGAGTCAAGTCCGCGCAAAAAAGTAGTATCAGCCGTACCGCCCTCTGTATCCCACAGCGGCAGTTTCCTTCCGTCTCCATATTTTACCGCCATTTCCTGAAAATGATTTGCCAGGGCCTGCAACTGTTTGAAGGTGTCTTCAGGCGCCGTCAAAGGGCAACCGAAATGGAATGAAATCAAGTCAATGCCTTTGAACGCGCCGGCTTTGGCGCTCTTTTCGTGCCATACCCATGGCGGAGCGGTAAAACCGGCCGACATAATCTTGCAGTTCGGATCCGCTTTTTTAGCCGCTTTAACGGCGGTTTGAACCAGTTCGCCAAATTTTTCCGGCGTTCCTTTCCAGAACATGCCGACTTCAGGCTCGTTCCAGATTTCCCAATATTTTATATAGTTGCCGTAATGCTTGACCGTCTGATAGACGTATTCAGAGAAAAGATTCATATCCGGAACCAGACACTGGCTGTAGCCCGGTTTCTTCGGCTGCCCGCCGCTGGCGGCAGCCCAGTCAGGCGTGGTGAAAAGCTGGCCCAATGCCGGAATATTATACTTTTTCAAAGCATCAAGCTGATCCGCACCCTCCCATGCAAACGCTCCACTGTCCGGCTGAGCGTTAACCCACCAGGTAGTCTGCAGCATGTTATGATCCCGCATCCAGGTCAAGCCCAGGCGATTGGCCTGTGCAATATAACGTCCGCTTGACCAGGAGTTTACATGATTGCCGAAAAACGAATCCGGATCCGGCGCTGAAGGTTCGCCCCAGCAGCCGAAACTGCCTGCGTCTCTAACCATATTCTTTCCATCAATCGCGTAGTTTACCTCGATTTTGTAAATGCCTTTCCGCGCTGCTTTAAACGGCGCTTTGTAAATCTTCGTCTCTCCGGGAACAAGCGACAGTTCCAGTTCCTGGCGTCCGCAGTCATTCATCCAGAAATCCCGCAGCACAACAGTAATTTTCCCTTGATACGCCTTAAGTCCCGGAGCGCTGACCGGTATCACGGCCTCGAAGATTTCGCCTGGCTTGACGATAGTTTTTTCAATCTGGATAGAAGGCAGGCCAACTTTTACCGGCGGCGCAGCTATTGCAGCGGCGGCAACTGTCTCGGCTGCGTTTTGCAGCGGCAATGAAGTTTTCGCGTTATTAACCTTAATTCCCAGCGCCGCGGCAACTTTACCAGGCCTAGTGCATACTGATGCGATCTCCATCGGACTGAGTGTCCTGTTCCAGCAAATCAATTCATCAAAATCACCGGCGGCATTGCTGCCGATAAACATTTCCCCTGCCGGAGATATTTCATCCCCGATCAAGGAGGTCTGCACACTGCTTCTCAAAATCCCGTCAAGGTAAAGCGCCTTGCTTCCGGCGGCCTTATCCCATACCGCCGCCAGATGATGCCATTGCGGCTGGTCCCAGGAAACGTCCAGTTTCGTCTGGCATGAGTAATCCCATTGAAATGTTTTATTCGCATCAACATTGCCTGTCATAAAAAACAATGTCCTGCTTTCTGGATTCAAACTGAAAACAAAGTGCCCTGCCCGGAAAAGCGCCGGATTGCCGCTCATGGATTTTAAACCTTTCTCAGGTCTGAACCATAACGACAGCGATCCGCGTTTCAAGTCAAAATTACCTGTTGAATCAAGATTGACAGGTTTTCCTGACAAAGTTACCGCCTGATTGACAATTCCGTTACGGAATCCGGTTTCGCCGCCATTACTATTCCAGCTTCCATTCGCTTTTTCCGGTTTAACGGTACCATCAAACGGAACGTAATAAGTAACGCCGGCAATAATGCCATCAATGATTCCGGAGTTTTCCGCGGATACGGTTTTCTGTGCAGAAAGAGCCGCCGGAATATCGCAGGCAAGTTCCGCCGCCGCTTTTTCCGGACGGGCATAGAGATAACCGATTTCATTCAAGGCAAGTTCCCGCCCCCAGATCATCAGTTCATCATATTTGCCAGGAGCATTAAACCCCAGTCCCATTGAAGATCCGGCGCCAAGTTCTGTTGGAATTACCGTCGTACTGTTGGCTTTAACCAATGCGCCGTCAATATAAAGCGATTTTTTCCCCTTGGCGGCATCCCAGGCTATCGCAATATGATGCCATTGATCATTTTTCCAGGTCGTCAACAACTTGGATGAATTGCCGTAATCCCACTGAAAGCCTTCCTGCGGCAAACTTTTTCCCGTCATGAAAAACATGTCGCCGCTATTGGGATAAAAGGCGGCTTGAATATGAACTGCGGCAAATAATGAACGGGCAGGGCTTTGCTTATCCGCAGTATCCCAGCCGGGGCTGAACCAGAATGCCACCGTTCCGCAGGAAACATTAAAATTAGCGTCAGTCCGATACTTTATGCCGTCCGCGATTTTGACTGCCTTGCCGTTCGGCCCGTCAACATATTCCGCGCCCCCCCCTGTACATTCCGCTAATCTGGACCCGGCTGCGATTGCCGGTTCACAGTTTTTTTCAAAAGGAACGTAAAACAGCAATCCGTCTTTCAGGCCGCCCTGAACGCTTATTCCCAAAATCAGACAAAACAGGCTTGATAACATTAATTTCATTTTCATTAAAACACTTATCCTTAAAATCATAGATAGAATTATTTAATTGCCGGGGGGATAAACAGCATATCACTGTCCCGTAATTGCCAGATTCTCGTTAACCTTTGCGCCAAAGGTTTGCCAGTCCAGAAAATATGGTCTTTTATTTTCCACATGACCATCAAAGAATTGGAAGTTACTGGTATTTCTATGCCGGTCGCTGATAGCGCCGAACCAGTTATACGGTCCATCGCCGGGTTTTGCCCAGGCTCCCATCCCGCGCGCGCTCCACGCATTGCTGGCAGCTTGTACAGTCTCGCCGGTAGTAATAAAAGCGGATGGCTTTTTAATTTGGGAATTCTTGACATACCGGTTGACTGCCGCAGTATATGGATCATACCAGTTGCCGCTAAATGGCGTCTGTGTGAACATATGACAATTTAAACCATAAGAGCCGGTTCCATATAAGTTATTGCCGCTTTTTGTAATTTTATCCCGCGTATCTGTTCTGCTGGAACATTCAAAGACTCCGGGATTGACCGCCACATACGGAGCAACCGCATCCATCCAGGCGGCGTCATTGGTAACAATATTGGCAATCGGATTCGGCAGATAACCGCCATTGGCATCCTGATAACTTTGCATCGCCAATCCGATCTGCTTGAAATTACCCACACAGGAAGTTCGCTTGGCCGCTTCTCTGGCCCGCCCCAGGGCTGGCAGCAGCATACTGGCAAGAATCGCGATAATAGCTATCACGACTAGGAGTTCGATAAGTGTAAAACTTCCTGCCTTCATTTTTCTTTCCATCTGTAACGTAAAACCTTTTTCTTTCATTTTCCTTCCTCCTGTAACTTTAATGTTTATATAGTCAGAAACTTTAGCGTTCCAATTACTTTTACCAATCGATGCGCAACGGACGGCGCTTGATCAGACCGGACAGCACCGTACGCCCGATGGACGTGCAAGGACAAGCAATTACCTGATTAATCAGCCGTACTGTACTCCTGGAAAATTCACTGTAATCTGACTCCATGAAAATCGCTTGCGGACACATTTCTCCGTCAGCAATTATGTCAATGTCCCGATGAATTTTCCGCCCGGCGGCAGCAAGTTCATCAATAAAAATATTGATTTCGCGAAAACCGTCAAGCAGTAATACATCCGGCCGCCCGGATTTGATGATATCCTGAACCGCAAGGCGGCGTCCGGCGATAATTCTTTCACGGCTGCTGCAATCAGAGTCCCAGAATCCAATATAATGGAATTTTATCCCAAGTTCCCCTGCCGTTTTTTCAGCCGCCTCTTTCAAAATCCGGCAGTAATAAACATCCAGACCGCCAGCCAGCATAGTCGCTTCACGATAACCATAACCTGCCGCCGCTCTGACCATCGCCGCCGCCCGGTCAGCCGTGTCTTCCGATATCTGGTTATACTGTCCTTTATAGTTTTCCGGGACAATATCGCCAATGAAAATCACCGGAAACGGAAGGACGCGGAATTCATTCATGTCATCTTCCGTTAAATCGGGAATAAACGCCAGCAGACAATCCAAATGCAATGGCTTTAGTTTTTCCAGTTCGTAACGCAACGTTCCGCGAGATAAATTTCTGTTCGCAATATTGCGTATTGCCAGATTGGTATTCTGCCAGAGCTGTCCATTGGACAGCGAAAGGACCAGTCCTGGATAATCGGCGATGAGATCGCCTGTACGAATGGCAAGCAGGCCGATTTCCTTTTTATCAGGACTGCAAATATCAGGATTGACATAGATTCCGACCCGCGGTTTCCGGATCACCAGATTACGGGTTTCCAGTATCTCAATCGCGGATTTCACCACTTGCTGGCTTACCGCAAAACGAGTGGCCAGCTCCCGGGTGCTGGGCATTTTACATCCTGGAACCAGTTGTCCGGCGCTAATCTGCTTTTCCAGCGCCTGAGCCGCCTGATTGGTCCGGGAGGCATTTATTACGCCAACTGTCATAAATAATCATCCTTTATCTGAGTTTCTCTGAGATATTATATTTCAAGAAAGCTCAGTTGTCAATACCTCCGGCGCGATTTTTAACAAAAAATAATGAAAATAAATTTTACAGAGGAATACTGATATAAGAATATGGAATGTATTTTAAACTTACAGGCGCAGACGGTTCCAGATTTCCTGGAGACGCTGAACCGAAACTTTATCCAGCGGACGGACTTCCGGGGCAAACTGCATGATGCGGAATTCCTCCAGCAGCAGCCAGAATTCTTTCAGATCAAAAGCCAGTTCAAAATCGCTTACACTGCCGGCCGCAAGTTCAAAACGGGCGGCAAACGGCTGCAGCGGCAGCATTTTCTCCAGATCTTTCTGCGGGGAACTGTGGATACGTTCGGCGCGGATAGTCAAGGCTTTCAGGTAACGCTGGTAACGGGTCCAGACTGTTTCACCGCGCAAGAATCCGGCATGAAACATGAAGTCCAGCTGCGCCTTGGCATCGGCGCAGTTTTCATGCGCCCGGTCGCCTGACTTTTTCAACAACTCCTGAATGCGGTCGCATTGTTCAGCCATCTGCTCCAGCATGGCGACGCGTTTTTCCGCGAAATTCACCAGTTCCGGCAGCGCGGCTTCTGTCCGCCGGCTATAAACATCCTGAGTGCGGATGTCAAGCGTATTTTCCGCCGTCAGCGCCGCCAGTATCACCGCGTCGGCAAAATCCTCCAGATAACGCCCCGCCCGGTCATTCACACAGAAGCAGAGCTGCACCCGCGATGAGAACTGGAAATATTTTTTCATCAGCTTAAGCTGTCCGGCATGAGCGTTGCGGAACAGTCGGATCAAACCGCGCCGGTGGGAGTATTCCGCTTCGCGCGGATCAAGAAACACCTGCCGCCCGACAAAACCGCCATCTTCATCGGTCAACGCCGGAAATGCCTCCAGCGCTTCTTCTCCGGGCAGTTGAATAGATTCCGGCATATCGCCGTCAGGCCAGCCGGTGCAGCCGGACAATATCCATTTTCCTACGCCTTTAACGGCGGCGCTGAGTCTGGAACCGGAGGAAAGTTCCGCCGGAACTTCGTGATGCAGCGCGAGTATTTTTCCGCTGCCGTCGGTTTCAGCAATCTTCATAGCCAGATAATCCGGCAGACGGCCGGAGTCGAAATCTTTTGGATGAAAGTCTCCGCCGAAAGTGCGGCTGAGATATGCCGCCAGCGCATCGGTCAGCGCCTGTTCGCGGGATATCTTGTTTTCGCGGACACTGTCCGCAAATTCCGCCGCTGTCTCCGAGGCGGGACTGCACTTCATGCGTTGAGTCTTGGGCAGTGATTTAATCAGCAGTTCAACTTTTTCCGCCAGCCGTCCAGGCACCAGCCATTCCAGCCCCCAGTCCGGAATCAGGTTCATTTCGTCCGCGGCGGCCAGAATGCAGATACCATCGTCCGGTTCGCCCGGCGCGAAACGGTATTTCAGTTCGAACAGATGACCGGAAAAAGAAAGGTCATCAGGAAAGTCTTCAGGATGGAGCGGCGTAAACTGTTCCTGCATGGCATCCGCCATTTGCATGTTGATGTCAGCGCTGCTTTCCTGAAGCCACAAATCCAGACTTTTAGCTGAACATGTCTGCGGCGGCAGCACCCGGTTGAAATGTTCAAATATCGCCTCCGTGTCCAGCAGTGTGCCGGGACGCCGGATTTTCTCTTCCAGCGTATTGATTGTTTCGAGCATCCGCAAATGATTTTTCAGCCATTTGCCGGATGAATTGATTTCGCTTGGAACCATTGCCTCGCGGATGAAAACGATGCGGGCCTCGGCCGGACAAACCTTGCCGTAATGGACACGGCGTCCGGCGTTTATCAGCAATCCGCCAAAGATGACTTTCTCTCTGGCAAAAACAAATCCGGCAGCTTTATCCCATGCCGCGTTCTCGTAAATCCTGGTGCATAAATGCGGAGCCACCTCCTCGATCCATTCCGGCTTGATTACCGCCACCTGGCGGGCAAAGACTTTGGCGGTGCTGACCAGCGCGAACGTCATCACCCACGGCGGAACCGGTTTCCTTTTGAACAGCCCGGAACCCGGGAATATGTAGAATTTGCGGTTGCCGGCACCGATGAATATCTGCTCCTCGCGGTCATACATGCCGATATTGCCGGGAATGCCGGACAGCAGCGCTTTATGAATCATGTCGTAATTGAATTCCTCCTGTTCGATGCCGGCGGCGGTGGAAACACCCCATTCTTCATCGGATACCGCTTCACACAGGTCGAGGTAAAGGTTCTTCCATTCCCGGACGCGGTTATAATTCAGGAAGTTGCGGCGGCAGAGCTTGTGGACGGCGCTGTTGGAAATTCCGGCAGTGTCCTTCTGGATGAAATTCCATAGTCGTAGAATAGAGATAAAATCGGAGTTTTCGTCGCGCCACTGGCGGTGCGCCAGATCCGCCGCCTGCTGCTGGTCTGAAGGCCTTTCGCGCGGATCCTGAATGCTGAGGAAAGCGCTGATGACCATGATTTCCGGCAGCACTTTAAAACTTCTGGCATAGCATATAGTCTTAGCCAGCCTGGGGTCAAGCGGCAGAGCGGCGATCTGGCGGCCTTCGCTGGTTATCCGCCCGGCGTCATCAATCGCGCCGATATCCCGCAGCGTGCGATAGCCTTCGCGGATCAGCGCCGGCTGCGGAGCGTCAAGAAACGGAAAGCGCTCAATCGGCGGCAGGCCGAGAGTTGCCATCTGCAGGATAACTCCGGCAAGACAGGTGCGGCGGATTTCCGGATCTGTGTATGGCTGACTAGACTCCAGTCTTTCCTTTTCATATAGATAAATGCAGATGCCGTCGGCAATACGGCCGCAACGGCCCCGGCGCTGTCTGGCGCTTGCCTGGGAAACCTGTTCAACCTGCAATTCCTGAATCTGGTTCCGGGGATTAAAACGGCTTAGGCGGACAAAACCGGAATCAATCACATAATGAATGCCGGGGATCGTAATGGAAGTTTCCGCGACATTGGTCGCCAGAATGATGCGCCGGGCGGGTCCCGGCGAAAACACCCGCTGCTGGTCGCTCATGCTGAGCCGGGCGAACAGCGGCAGCACTTCAGTGTGGAACAGATTCCAGCCGTTCAGCAGGTCGGCGGTCTCACGGATTTCGCGTTCCCCCGGCAGAAAAACCAGAATATCGCCTCTGCGGTCAATTTCCGATATCCATCTGACCGCGCGCCCGATATGGGAGGATAGATCTTCATCCTCCTCCGGCGGCAGAAAGAAATCCTCCACCGGATAAGTGCGTCCTTCGACCGTTATGATCGGAGCGTTATTGAAAAACCTGGAGAAGTTCTCAGCGTCAAGCGTAGCCGAGGAGATAACGATTTTCAGGTCGCGCCGTTTATTTAACAGATTTTTCAGGTAGCCTAGAATAAAATCAATGTTCAGGCTGCGTTCATGGGCTTCATCAATAATCAAAGTGTCATACTGAAGCAGATTGCCGTCGTTCTGCGTTTCCGCCAGCAGAATGCCGTCAGTCATAAATTTTATCACCGTATCGGCGCCGGTGCGGTTATCGAACCTGACCTGATACCCGACCTCGCGTCCGCACTGGACGTTCAGTTCGGCCGCCACGCGGCGGGCCATGGCGGTCGCCGCCAGACGGCGTGGCTGAGTGCAGCCGATGCGGCCGTATCTCCCCTGCCCCAGCGCCAGCGCGATCTTCGGCAGCTGAGTGGTTTTCCCCGAACCGGTCGTGCCGCAGACAATCACCGCCTGATGCTGTTCAAGCGCCTCGCGGATATTATCGACCCTGCAGGATATCGGCAGATTGTCCGGAAATAAATAATTCATCCGTCCGGCAGCCGTTTTCAGCACGAAACGTTCACAATTAATAATGGAGTTTTCCAGATTGTCGAGCATCCGGTCAACCGGCTGACCGGCATTAATGCGCTGCCGTATCCGGTTTATAGACGGAACGGCGGCAGGCCGGTCCCGGAGCAGCAGTTCCGATGCCCGTTTTTCCAGCTCAGCCAGACGTGTTTTCTGTATAATAAAATCTTCAGCCATAATCTTCTTTGCAATTATAAATACCCGGTGGGTAATATAGCAGTTTTATCCACAAATAATATGAAAGCGCACCAGATAATTCTATAAATTAAACACTCTTTTAAAATAATTGAAAATATCATCTGCAATGCTATATTTTCCAGTTAATAAAAAAGATAGCGGGTTGAATACTTAAGCCGGAGAGAAATTTGAGCAATAAAAAAGCGATAGTAATAATATCTGTACTTGGAATGATTATCTTCCTCGGAGGTCTCTATTCCGCCGAATTCACCCGCATCAACTGCCGGTTCGCACTGTTTGTCGGGGAAATGAAACAATACGGCATCGGCATCTTCCCCACGCTCTATGACAAGCCTTACACTGACTACCCGTCCAGCCACATTCTACTCATGTACATCGCCTCGCTGGGGGGGTATGCAGTTAATATGCTGACCGCAGCGCTGCCCGGCGCGCTGATGGCGGTATTCACTCTGATAATGACTTATCTGCTTGGCGCGCGTGTGTCAAAATGGCTGGGCGGCTATGCTGTTCTGCTCTGCCTGCTGTCATTCGAATTCGTCTCCATCGCCCGGGCTCCGTCGCTGGATCTGCCTGTAGCCGCCGCCGCCATTCTGTCTTTCTATTTGATTTATACCGCCGATCAGGACAAAGGCTGGAAGCGGCTGCTGCTGGTGCCGCTGTGCATGATTTTCGGGTTTGCGTTCCGCGGGCCGCTGGGAATAGTGATACCGGCAATCGTGGTTTTCAGCTATTATCTGGTCAACCGCAAATGGAAAATGTGCGTTATATGCGGTTTAGTTTCCGGACTGCTGGCGGTTTCATGCATGGGGGTTCAATTGCTGTTGTGTGTTCACCAGGGCGGCAGGGAGCTGCTGGAAGCGTTTCTGACCGACCAGATCACCAGCCGGTTTGATAAAGGCAAGCCGCCGTGGTATTTCTTCACCAACGGCCTGGCGTCATATTCCATCGCCTTTCCGCTTGGTCTGCTGGTGATTATCATTTATTTCAGGAAACTGATGAAGAAGCCGTCAGCGGAAGACAGTAAACAGCTTCTTTTTTTAAGAAGCATTGTTGCCTGGATATTGATCGTGCTGTTTGTCATGAGCATACCGGGAACCAAACATCTGCGCTATATCGTATCCGTAATTCCCGCGCTGGCGCTGGCCGGTGCCTGGATATTCATGAATTTCGACAAACTTCCGCTGTTCGCTAAAATCAGAAGCTTCTTTTTCGTTTTTTGCCGGATATTCCCGCTGCTGGCGCTGGCCGGCCTGATAATTCTGGTGGTCGTCCTGAAATTAGCCGGGCAGCCAACAGAATTCCCGATTGTTCTGCCGGGAATTCTGTTCGCACTTTTCGCCGTCAGCATCGTCGCATTTTTAAAGAGTTTAAAATCCGAACAGCGCGATTTTACGCTTGTCGCGATTGCCGCCGCCACCATGGCAGTAATCAAAATCATGATTCTGGAACCAGTTGATCAGTATTACGAAAGCTCCCGGGAATTCGTCGCAGCTGTTGAAACTGTCCGGCAGGACAAAACGCAAATATGCTACTTCAATCTCGGTACCGATGGCGATGAATTAAAGTACCTGATCAATATTCCGCTTGAAAAAAGATTTATCGGTCAGTATTTCTATTCTGCATATACACCGGAAATCAATCCGGAAAAACCGCCGCAAAACTTGAAGACTGCCGTATTTGAGAAAATAATGAGCCTGTGCCCGGAAGACAAAAAAACTTATCCCAAAATCGAGCCGCGTTATATCAGATCCGGTTGCGATAAAATGCTGACCATGCCGGACAGCACAATCTACCTGACCAGGGCGGAATACTATGAAAAAACTTTTCCGGCGGAACTGAAGCCGCTGTATGAAATAATTGTTTCCGGCAAAATGGGGCATCAGCAATTTGTGGCGTTCAGGAAGAAGCTGGACAAAACTGTCGAAAAAGTAACGAAATAATGTTTACGGCGATCATAAGCGAGTAATATATGCTCTATTTGAGAGAAGATTTTCAAAAATCCTGGGCAGGCAGAGACCCGTTTCAAGAAGTTGAAAAACTGGAAGGCCGGGTTTTCCGCTCGGTGAAATCGCGCCGCACTTTCCGTTTCGAAATGAACGGCAGAGGCTTTTTCGCCAAAATTCATCACGGCGTCGGCTGGATGGAGATACTGAAGAATCTCACTCAGTTCAAATCCACCATCACCGGGGCCGGCAATGAATACGCGGCGCTCATCAAATTGAAAGAACTGGGTATTGACACGATGACCCCGTGCGCCTTCGGCTCACGCGGCATGAATCCGGCCAAACAGGATTCGTTTATTATTACCGATGAACTGACCAATACCGTAAGCCTGGAGGATTTCTGCAGAGACTGGAAGAAAAATCCGCCGGAACAACGCCTGAAACACGCACTGATCAGGAAACTGGCACAGGTCAGCAGTAGAATGCACGCCGGCGGACTCA
>CAIMFA010001000.1 GCA_903840185.1 uncultured Lentisphaeria bacterium
AAGCCAGCAGACTTGCCAGCCAGAAGAGAACAGCCGCAAAATAAAAGAACCCCTGCCTGGAAAGCAGAAGTCTGGTAAAATATTCCAGATATACTTCAAAGGCAATCAGAAGGAACGCTGCAATAAACTTGATTACAATCCCCCATGACGCATCAAACCCGAAACGCTGGAGCATATCTCCGCACCAGAAGGTCGAGGCCGGAAGGGCAAGCATCAGCATCAGAAAAAGCGGCAGCGTTCTGACAAAAACCCGCCATCCCCACAACAGCCAGAGCATGGAAGCGCAGAACAGCAGCGCAAATATCATGTAAATCATATTGATCCGCAGATATATTCCAAGAGCAATTCCGGCGACGGACACCACCAGCGGAATAATCCCGCCACAGTCTGCTTTGCCGGCCTGCTGCCTGAAATCTTTAAAGAATATCCCTGCCATCAAAACCGCCGAAACGATAAAAACAGGGTCGAAACGGTCCAGCGGCGATATCCGCCAGGCTTCGAGAAACCAGTGTACTTTCAACGCCACCGGTTCCCAGGCGAAGATGAATATGAACATTTTAAAATAATTATTCCTGAACATCTTTTTTCACCTCATCCTCTTTGAACAGCAGCCGGCATGACCACATCAGCAGCGCCGCGAGAATCACCATGACAAAACCCATTACGGTGTGGAGTTTATAACTGAATGCCGCATCTCCGATATTCATATACAGCAGGATTACCGCGGTCAGGCGCAGGGTATTCATAAAAATAACAATTGGAAAGATCATAATGAAATGAGCAGCCCGGCGCCAGATGTTGCGGTGAACACTGACAACAATCAGCCAGCCGAGCAGCAGCATTGCCTCCAGCTGGAAGATTCCGCTGCAGGCAGTCGTTATCGAAATCTTCTGACCGCCCATAATGATCACCGCCGCTTCGTTGCTGACCTGCAACCCGAATATTTTCAGCAAGGTCACGGTAAAGCCTGCACAAATCACGCATAGCGGATAACTGAGCAGATAATGAAAATAGTTTAAAAACGGCAGAATAATGATAAATACCGTAAATGGCAGCAGGGTTTTCAACATAAATCCAGTTCCGGCAAGCCATGCCGCCAGACTGAGCATAAGCGCCAGCAGCGATAAATTAAAAAATACCGCCGTTTTATTTCCTGTCAGGATTCCGCACCAAATCAGCGCAACCGCCGCAGTCATCATGATCCAGCCTATAGAATTCGACGGTTTAAAATTCCAGGTTTTGCGGAATCCTCTGAAAACGTTAAGCAACATACCGGCGGCCAGCAGCCACAATACCATGAATTCAGAGTCGGACACGGATGCAATTCCGGCAATAAACGGATAAAACACCACCGGCAAACAGATGATGCCGGTAAATATGGCTTTAGTTGTGTCGTTTTGCGGCATTATCACCTTATAAATCTGTAGTCGTCTTCGGCGGATTCGCCGACAAAGCCAGTCTTACCTGTGACAGCAAATCTTTCGCTTCGGCATTGCCCGGCTCAACCATCAACGCCTGCACGAAATACTTTTCAGCTTTCGCATAATCTTTACCGGACATTGCGCGACGGCCGGCATAAATCAAGGCCGGAGGCCATTCGGGAGCCAGATTAAGCGCTTTTTCCGCAAATTCGTCAGCACGTTTAAAATCTTTCGACACGGCATAAGCCTCTGAAACCTTTATCAGTTCAACGGCTTTATTATGCAGTTCTTCAGACAGAATCAATTTTATCTGCTCCTGCAAACCTTGCGCCTCGACATTCCCTGGTTCAAGTATCAACGCCTGGGCAATATACTTGCCGGCTTTAGCATAATCTTTGCCGGACATTGCGCGACGGCCGGCATAAATCCAAACCTGAGTCCATTCCGGAGTTGTGGTTAACGCTTTTTCCGCAAATTCGTTCGCATGTTTAAAATCTTTCGCGGCGGCATAGGCTTCTGAAGCCTTCATCAGTTCAACCGCTTTATTCCGCAATGCCACGGCGGAGCCGCGCCCTATCTGTTCAAGCAGTTTTTTAGCTTCGGCATTGCCCGGTTCAAGCTCAAGCGCCTGAGTAAAATATTTTTCGGCTTTCGTAAAATCGTTGTTAAACATTGCGCTGCGGCCGGCACAGACCCAGGCCGGCGCAAACTTCGGATCCGCTCGAAGCGCTTTTTCCGCAAGTTCGGCTGCCTGCTTAAAATCTTTCGACGCGGCACAAGCATCTGAACGCTTTATCAGCGAAATCACATTATCCGGGTCTTTGGCTATCATCTGACGGACTTGCGCCAGCAAAGCTTTGGCTTCGACATTCCCCGGCTCAATTGTCAATGCGTGGACAAAATGCTCTTCCGCCTTCAATAAATCCTTTCCGTCCATGGAGCGACGGCCGGCGCAAATCCATACCGGCGCCCATTCCGGAGATTGAAATACCGCTTTTTCCGAGAATTCGTTTGCCCGGCGCGGGTCATTCAATGCGGCGTAAGCTTCGGAAAGATTAACCAGCGCGGCATTCCAATAAGGCATTTTATGCAGCAGGTCTTCATATATTTTGACGGCTTTTTCCACACTGCCGTATTTCTGCTCCCAGTAAGCCATTTTAAAGGCGACAACCGGATTGACCGCTTTGGTGCTGTAGAAATATTCCAGCAACCGCCCGGCCTCTGCAGTTTTACCGGATTTGATCATCATTTCCGAATACAGGAAACAGTAACGCAGAGTATCCGGATCAAGTTCGTACGCCTTTTTATAATTCTCTTCGGCGGCGGCATAATCTCCTTTGGAATTGAATATCTCACCCATCAGAAACCAGCCCAGCGCACGAGTATTCTTATTCTCGGTTTTAATTAAGTTTCCGGCAATGTTTTTCGCGCCGGCATAATCTTTAAATTCTATGCAGAGCATAAACGCGAACTCAGCGATATCACTGTCCTCCGTAGCCAGCTTGCTGGCTTTGCTGATATACTCTTTCGCCATAACCAGATTGCCGGCCTGACGGTACGCCTGAGCGGTAAGATAAAGGCCGACCGGCGAATCCGGCCGCATCTTTATCAGCTTCAGGAAAGACTCAACAGCTTTCTCCGGCTTATTTAATTGCAGCAGAGACCGCCCTTGTATTTCCAGCGCTTCCAATGAATCAGGATTGAATTCAAGCATTGTGCCGGCCTGGCGCAACGCTTCAAGATATTCCCCGTGACGATATTTGGACAGCATCAGCAACCGCGCATTGATTTTGTTTGACGGATCTATCTGTTCGATCTCATTCATCAATTTTTCCGCGTAGGAGTAATCTTCATCCAGCATTGCCTGAGACGCGGTTTCGCCCATCGCGTCAGCAATAATTTTACGCGCCCGTTCAGAATCTTTGACTTTCAGCAGCTGGGCGGCGGCATCAGAAACTGACGGATAATCTTTCATCGGCAGCGAAGTTTTAAAGAGCATCCACTGATACGCCGGACGACGCCAGTAAGCAGTGCTTCGCTTCAGCAATTTAGACGTTTCACTGAAATCGTTGTGTATAAAAGTGATCATTGCCCTGATGTAATTTCTGGATGCGACAGCGGTTTTATTTTCAACCAGGATTTCTTTGATCAACCGGTTCAATACCGGCACATCTGATTTAGCGGCATAGATTTCCGCCAGTGGAATAATTGCTTCAAGCGAACCGGGAACGCGGTTAAGGATTTCCCAGTACAACACGGAGGTCTTATCATTTTTACCGATATCCCGGTAGAATCCGGCCAGAACAAACTTCGGTCCGACTGAATTACGTTCCACTTTCAATGCCTGAAGATAATATTCCTCCGCCTTGTCCATATGGCCTGAAGCCCGCGCGCAATTTCCAAGTCCGATAAGCACGGCGCTTTTAATTCCGGAGCTTTCAGAGTTAATGCTGTTAAAGATAGCGGCGGCGGCTTTATGCTGCCCGTCACTGGCAAGCATATTCGCTTTCAGCAGCAAAGCGGAAATATTGTCCGGTTCGGCGGCAAGCATTTCCGCAATAACCGGTTCCGCCAGTTTTCTCTGGCCATTATACAGAAAAGCTTTGCACAAACATATCTTTTCCTGGGTAGTGATCTTCTGGCTGTCAAGATATGGCTTCAAGAGTTCAACTACTTCGTCATAACGGCGGCAGGCCAGCAGATTTTCGGCAATTTTCAAAACCACATCACGATCCAGCGGATTGAGCTTCGCCACATTCCGCCAATAGTATACCGCGGTGCCCGGCTGCCCTTTCTGCTCATAAATCGCCGCCAGTTTGCGGTGGGCGCTCTCATTGGACACTTCACGGGAAATTATTCCTTCCAGAATCTCGGCCGCACGGTTATAGTCTTCGGAATTTATCGCAAGATTGGCTTCGTCCATATAGTCAGCCATGTTCTTGTATGATAAGGCAAAATAGCCGATCAATGCAATACAGGCGACCGCAATGATCACACTTGCTATTTGAATAAAGGCTTTAAAACTCATTTCTATTTATCTTGCCTGTAAATATGAATCATAATTTAAAGAGCACCGAAAACCCGACATTAAAAAATATTACGCCAGCCAACGCTCCCGATTGCGATTATGCCTGTGATAAGTGTATATATAATCGAGGGCGCAGGCTGTCCTTGCGGCACCCCGCCGCTTTCGGCAGGCGTGACACTGATCGATACAAGACAGTCATTAAAATCCAGATCCGAGCCGTAAATCGTCTTTGTGCTCGGCAGGCTGCCGATCCATTTATCCTCAAAGCCGATTATCATCTGATTAGAAGTGGAATCAGCCGTGACTACCGCATGCTGCACCCGGGTAATATTATTTTCATCAACAGTCCAGGTCGTGAATCCGGGATTATTGGACTGTTCGATCCAGAATCCGATTTTCGAACCGGAAGGCGGCGTGACCGTAAAAGTCGAACCGGGTGTCATCGTCGAAGCGGCAGTGCTGAAAACGGAAATTTTATTGCCGAAATCCGGCAGACCGTTCGCCAGAATCTGCGAATAGCCGAAGTTAGTCACCTGATTGGAGCCGCCAATAAATGTCATCGTGACATTGCTGCCGTCCGGAACCACAAAATTAGCCATCGCATTGCTGCCTTTGTAATTAAAGGCCGGGGTTCTGTCATCTTTGAAATACCGGTCCACACTTTGAGTGATATTAGCAGGGATATCTATAATTTCAGCAAACGCGATACCTGCGGCAAATAAAATCAATAGGGTCAAAATGCTCTTCTTGAATGATTTCACTTACACCTCCATCGTTTATCGGAGCTGAAAAAATAATCCGGCTTTTTTATTATAATACCTTATTAAGCACAATGCAAGTAAAAACGCGTCCTCTTCCAGTTTTCTAAATGCGGCGAAATCCGGCATCTAACCTGGATTATTCATAAAAAATGGATGAAAGACGAAAATATGCTCAAAAAGAAAGATTTTGACGATGCCGCAGTCGTAGCAGCACTACGGCGAGGA
>CAIMFA010001001.1 GCA_903840185.1 uncultured Lentisphaeria bacterium
ACATCGCGGTAAAATTCGTTTGAGCCTGGATTCCTGCATGAATCTGTCTCCGGATAATTATCTGGAATTCGTGAAGAAATATGATGCGGAATTATTAACCCGTTATGGCGGGGTGGTGCATTCCTGCGGCAAGGTTGACCACTTTGTGCCGCTGCTGGCCGATATTCCGGGATATTACGCTTTTAACCTTTCGCAGCCGTCATACAACAACATGGAATATATTTATCAGAACACCGTGGATAAAAATATCCCGATATTAGGTCTAGGCCAGGATGCATTAACCGAGGCAGTGAAACAGGGCCGGAAGTTGCGCGGCCTGGTGCATAGCGTAACCCCGCCGGTTACAATAAAACCGTAATCCACTTCCGGTTAAAACCTATGAATGATATGTAAACCGGCCCGGTTGATTCTTTCACATCCTGATATTGATCCCGGCCGCCAGATATTTGGCAATGGTGGCGGCGGGAAGATCAGCATCGGAAATGACTCCGGCAAAATCGGCAGTGCGGCAGATCGGAAATACGGCTCTGGTTTCGAATTTCAGGTGGTCGGCCAGCAGCCAGGTGCTGTCGGCGTGTTCGACTACCTGACTTAGAAATTCAGCATGGGTCTCATGGAAAGTATATACTTCCGACACCGACACTGCCGCCGCTGAAATGAATGCCTTGCTGATGTGAAGCTGTTTGATCGCGTTCACGGCAATGCGCCCGAGAAATGAATTGAGCCGGCTGTTATAAACTCCGCCCAGAGAGATCAGCGTGATTGACGGCGGCGGATCGGCCAGTTCCCGGATAATCGCGCCGGAATTGGAAACGATGGTCAGGTTGGAAAATTGCTTGTGCTGCTCCAGCAGTTTCTTGATAAAATAGAAGACGGTAGTGGAGGAATCCGCAAAAATTATATCGTCGTCACTGACCAGATTGACCGCTTGAGCGGCGATCTGCTCCTTCCCGATGCGATTCTTGACCAGGCGCAGCAGATACCGAGAGTTCACTGACTCGTCAAGGGTCAGGTTGGTTGGCGGAAGCTCTATTCCTCCGTGATTTTTTACAAGCAGATTACGCATCGCCAGATCGTTGATATCACGGTAGATTGTCGGCGCGGAAATCTGCAATTCATGTTCGAGTTCACTGACCGTACAATGCTGATGACGGTTCAGTATCTCCAGAATCTTCTGTGCACGCTGGTTTTTCGTCATAATATCTCCATGATAAATTAATCATTTTATCATAATTTATCACAGTAATGATAAAAACAAATAAAAGATTAAATTAGTTTTTGATTTTCCATTGCAAATAAATCCCGGCTGTTTATAATTGATAGTAAAGTTAATAACTATTGGGACTAAAAATGAAGATTAGAAAAAATATCACCGGGCTGGGTTATTGCAGCATGGACTATCTATGTATTGTCCCGAAAATTCCGCAGGACGACAAAGTCCAGGCTAAAGCAACACTGGAACAGGGGGGCGGGCCTGCCGCGACCGCTATTTGCGCCGCGGCAAGACTGGGTGCAAAAACCGCATTTATCAGCGCGGTCGGCGATGATTTGCGGGGACAGTCAATTCTGAAAGGACTGGCGCTGGAAGGCATCGACACTACCGCGATAAAACTGCGGCTTGGCGCTGAATCTCCGGTTGCGTTCTGCTGGATTCAGGAGAACACCGGCAAGCGCAGCATCGCCTGGAGCCACGGTTCCATCAAGCCGCTGCTGCCGGAAGAGGTGAACGCCGCCACGGTGCGTAATTCCGGCCTGCTGCATCTGGATGGACATCATACCGGCGCCGCCATTCATGCGGCTCAAATCGCCCGTGACGCCGGCACTGCGGTTATGCTTGACGCCGGCACCATAGTTCTCCGGATCGAAGAACTCCTGGCGCTGGCGGATATCGTTATCGCTTCCGAAAAATTTGCCGGACGTTTTACCGGTGATGCTGATCCTGAAACCGGCATGAAAAAATTATTCAGTGCGAACACCAAATTTGCGGCAGTCACACTGGGCGCTAAAGGCAGTATCGGCTTTGACGGCAGAAAGATTTACCGGCAGCCGGCGTTTCCGGTGGAAACAGTTGACACTACCGGGGCCGGAGATGTATTCCATGGCGCATTCGCCTATAAATACGTGAACGGCGGAGACTGGGCGGAGTGCCTGCGTTTCGCCGCGGCGGTCGCGGCGTTGAAATGTACTAAACTAGGCGGACGGACGGGGATTCCGACCATCGCCGAAACTGAATTTTTCTTACAGGAGCATAAATAAATGAGCAAATTGAAAGTCGGGTATTTGTCGCTGGTAAAAGGCAGTTGGATCAACGACCGTCTGGAAGGGCAGCGTCAGCAGACGTTGAAGGCCCTGGCGAAATTAGATGTGGAGATCGTCGATTGCGGCCTGCTGATCCAGAGCGAAGTCGAAGCGGACGCGGTTTACCGCAAATTCGCGGCGGCGCAGGTCGATGTGATTCTGGCACACTTCATCACTTTTTCGCTGGGTTCAATCGTGCCGGGCATGGCGGTCAAGCTGCGTAAACCGGTTATTTTCTGGTCGGAACCGGAACCGCCGATGACCGGCGGCAGGATCGCAGCCAACAGTTTCTGCGCCACCAACATGAATGCTCATGCGCTGTGGAAGATGGAACTCAAATACAGTCTGGTTTACGGCACGGCGAAGACGGCATTGCCGGAACTGGCGCGGCATTTCAAAGTGATTGACTGCATCAAAAAATTGCAGGACGTCCGTATCGGTTCGCTCGGGGGCAGGGTGCCGGGTTTCTATACTTCTGATTTCAACGAACTGGCGATGCGTGAAAAATTCGGTGCTGAAGTCGAAGGCATCACATTGCTGGAACTGGTCAACGTGGCCGGATCAATCAAGGGGAAAGAACTTGCAGCCGCAATCAAAGAGGTCAAGGGTAAAAGCAAATGTCTGGTTTCCGATGACGAAATAAAAAAAGGTGCGGCGCTCTTTGCCGCATTCCGGAAACTGACCGGGAAATACCGTCTGGACGCCTGGACCGCCCGCTGCTGGCCGGAATTCAGTGAAATCTACGGTATCGGCATCTGTCATATTCTCGGCTGCATGACCAATAGCGGCGTACCGGTCGCTTGTGAAGGCGATGTTTACGGCGCACTGGCGATGCTCACGGTAACAGACCTGAGCGGTTCGGATGCCTTCTTCTGTGATCTGATCTCGTTCGATCAGCAGGGCGATACCGGCTTGTTCTGGCATTGCGGCGCCGCCCCGGTGTCACTCTGCAAGCCGGGCTGTACGCCGGAACTGCGCAAGCATTCGATTATTGACGGCGGCGATAAAAAAGGTATTGCCGTGGAATTTCCACTCAAACCGGGACCGGTGACGGTAATGCGTATCGGCGACACCCGCGACGGAAAGGGTTACCGGCTGCTGTCGATCAGCGGCGAAGCGGTTGAAACCGGACAACTGCTGCACGGCACCCCGTTGACTGTCCGGTTCAAACGTCCGGCGGCGGAACTGGTGGAAAAATTGGTGGACAGCGGCTTCGAACATCACTATGTCCTGTGCCATGGTGATATTGTCAAAGAGTTACGGCAGTTCGCCAGACAGCTCGATCTTGAACTTATTGAACTTTAAATAATAAAGGTCTATCATGGAATATCTGAAGCATTATCAGCCGAAGAGCGGTTTCACTAAAATCTCGACTATCGGCGACGGCGATCTAAAACGCACGGAGTTCGGCATTATCAACCTGAAAAAAGGGGAAGCATTCAGCGGCAAAACCGGCAGAAGCGAAGTGGCATTGATCGTCCTGGGCGGAAAATGCGCGGTGACCGGCAAAGATTTTGAATTCAAAAAAGTCGGGGCCCGCAAAGATGTTTTTTCCGGCAAACCGTATACGGTTTACATTCCCTGCGGCAATGCCTATAAAATCACCGCGACGACTAATGTCGAAATTGCCTGGACCGCATCGCCGTCAACTTTGAAAACGGCACCGTATGTAATCAGTCCGGAACAGGTGAAAGAAGTTCATCTCGGCAGGGAGAATTATCAGCGGGACGCCTATTTGATGCTTACCGACGCTTTTCAGTCGCAGCACCTTTTTATCGGTGAAGCCTTTGTGCCATCCGGGAATCATGCCAGTTATCCGCCGCACCGGCACGATTTTGACAATCTGCCGGTCGAAGTCGATATGGAAGAGGTGTATTTCTTCCGTTTCAATCCGGCGCAGGGTTACGGCATTCAGAAGATTTACACCGACGACCGCAGCATTGATTATACCTGCACTGTGCAGCAGAATGACACGACGCTGATTCCGAGCGGTTATCATCCGGTGATCAATGCTCCCGGCTACACCATGTATTACCTGTGGATCATGGCCGGCGCGAACCACCGGAAATTTTTGTCCGTAACCGATCCGAAACATAAATGGATTCTGGAGCAGAAGTAATGAATAAAGAATTGTTACTTGGCATCGACTTCGGTACCGGCGGCTGCAAGGTCACGCTGATCGACACTGCCGGGAACATTCTGGACAGCCGTTCCGGAGAATATCCGTCCAGCCATCCGCAACCCGGATGGGGGGAGCAGAATCCCGCCGACTGGTATGCGGTCATGTGCCGCCTCCTCCAGGAAATGCAGACGGCGCGGCACGGACATATTCTGTCCATGGCAATGGACAGTTATACTCACGGTGCAGTCCTGCTGGACGAAAATATGCAGGTTATCCGTCCGACCATCATCTGGACCGACCAGCGCAGCGTCAAGGAATGCGCCTGGTTGAAAGCCAATCATTTCGACCTGATTTTCAATACCGCCTGCCAGGCTCCAACCCCCACCTGGACGCTGCCGCAGATGCTTTGGCTCAGGAACAACGAACCGGAGAATTTTGCCCTGATCAGGCATATTTCATTCGTCAAAGATTACATCCGTTATCTGCTGACCGGCGAACTGGCCTGTGACAGTATTGAGTCTCAGGGAACCTTGTTCTGGGATATGAAAAACGGCTGCTGGTCGAAGGCGCTGTGCGATCTGGCCGGAATCCCGCTGGAGGCGCTTCCGCGCATCGGCAGGCCGACGGATCGCGCCGGGCAAATCACCGCCGCCGCATCCGCTGTCACCGGTCTGCCGGAAGGTCTGCCTGTAATCATGGGAGCGAGCGATTCGGCCATCGAGGATTACGCCGCCGGAGCGGTCGCGCCGGGACAATGCATTCTCAAACTGGCGACGGCCGGCAATGTCAACGTGATGACCGCCGCTGCGCATCCGCATCCGGAAACATTGACTTATTCGCATGTGATACCTGGCATGTGGTATACGGTTACCGCCACCAATGCCGCGGCCGTCTGTCAGCGCTGGTTCCGTGAATTATGCTGCGGCACGGAAAAGATCGAAGCGGAGAAGCGGGGCATCAATGTTTACGAATATCTTAATGAACTGGCCGAAGCTGCGCCAATCGGTTCCAGCGGGGTATTTTTTCATCCATACCTGATGGGTGAACGGTCGCCGTACTGGGATCCGAATCTGCGCGGCAGTTTTACCGGAATGAGTATGGGGACGACTAAAGGCGAACTATCGCGGGCGTTGCTCGAAGGGGTGGCTTTTTCACTGAAAGACTGCTGCCGCACCATTGAAAAGCTGGGACTGGTCACGCATGAGACCATCCTGATCGGCGGCGGCGCGAAGAGTAAAATCTGGAGCAGGATCGTCTGCGATGTCTTCAATACTCCGGTAATCTGTCCGGCCGGCAGCGATGCCTCGTTCGGCAGCGCTTTACTGGCCGGGGTGGGCATCGGCGTGTTTGCCGACGAGATCAGCGCCGTGAAGCAGTGCCTCAAGCTGGACCGCAGGTTGACGCCGGTTCCGGCTAATGCCGAACAGTACCGGCGGCTATTCGTTCAATATCGCCGGATTCACGACGCGCTGGCAAGCGTATATACAGATATCAATCAAGCGGGGTGACTAAAGTGGCAAGAGTAGCATTAATCGGAGCGGGCGGAGTGATTTTCGCCCAGAATTTCATTAAAGATCTGCTGATCAGCGAGACTTTGCGCGACAGCGAGATCGTCCTGATGGACATTGACGCCGGGCGGCTTAAAAACGCGGAAATATTTGCCCGGAAGATTGGTGAAAAACTAAAGGTTGTGCCGCGCATTAAAGCCACGACCGATCTGCATCAGGCGGTGCAGGGGGCGGACTACGTGATCACGCTGTTCCGGGTCGGCGCCCTGGAGCATCAGCGGCTTGAACAGGAGATACCGCGTAAGTTTGGCGTTGATCAGGTGGTCGGCGACACCATGGGACCTGGCGGCGTTTTCCGCGGACTGCGCACCCTTAAAGCTCTGTTTGAAGTGATCGACGCGATGGAAACGGGCTGTCCGGGCGCTTATCTGCTCAATTATGTCAATCCGATGTCGCTCAATACTATTGCATTGAGCCGCCGGGCGGAAACAATCAAAGTTATCGGGCTCTGCCACAGCGTCCAGCACACTGCCGGCGAACTGGCCAAATATATCGGTGCCGATAAGAAACAAGTGCGGTTCCTCTGCGCCGGAGTCAATCACCAGTCATTTTTCTTAAAGTTTGAAGTAGACGGACAGGATGCTTATCCGCGTTTGCGCGAAGCGATGGCGAAACCGGAGATCTACAATCAGGATAAAGTGCGTTTCGAGCTGTTCCGCCACTTTGGATTCTTTCCCACCGAATCGAGCGGACACGGCAGCGAATACATTCCGTATATCCGCAAACGGAAAGATTTGATAGACAAGTTCTGCCGGGTTGATTATCCGAATGCTTCCGACTGTATTGAATGGGGCGCCATGAGCGCCGGGCGCTCCGGTGCGTCGATTGAAATCTGTGCCGGTTTGCAAGTCCGTAACGACAAAGAAATTGCCGCGCTGCTGGATGGAACCAAAGAATTCGATCTGAACCCCAGTGCCGAATATGCGGTTCAGATTATCAATGCTGTCGAGGCAAATGTTCCGCTGGCGGCTAATTTGAATGTGATCAATCATGGTCTGATCGCCACTTTGCCGCCGGAATGCTGCGTCGAAGTACCGTGTCTGGTCGATGGCGGCGGAATCACGCCGTGCCGGATTGAAAATTATCCGGAACAACTGGCCGGACTTAACCGCGGAATGATCAACTTGCAGATGATGGCGGCGGAAGGCGCACTTGAATGCAGCCGCAGAAAGATATTCCAGGCGATTGCATTAGATCCGTTGACGGCTGCAGTGTGTTCGCTTGATGAAATTCAGGCAATGACTAATGAATTGTTCACGGAGTTGCGCGGCCAGATTGATTCGCGCTTTTTCTGAATCTGCCCTGGATCATTCATATAAAAGGGATGAAAGACGAATATATGCTCAAAAAGTTTATGAATTATTCAGGCTAAATATTTAACTTCAAGGAGAACGACGATGATCGCGAAAAAGGAAAATTATTTGTTGTCAATGCTGCATAGCGAACTGGCCGACGCCGTCGGCCGGGAATACGTTTCCGGCAATGCGGCTGACCAGCTCGGACACTCGATAGATTATTACTGGATTCCGGAAATGTGGCATGATCGCGGCCGTGAGAATCCCAAGCCGGACTTTATTGTCCATCCCGGCTCGGCGGAAGAAGTCGCCAAAGTGATGAAGATCGCCAATCAGTATAAGATTCCGGTCACCCCTTGGGGCGGCGGTTCCGGTTCGCAAGGCGGCGCTCTGCCGATTTACGGTGGTATCATCCTCGACACCAAACGGATGAATAAAGTTCTCGCCGTTGATACCGAATCGCTGACCGTAACCGCCGAAACCGGCATCAACACCCAGCATCTGGAGTGGGCGGTGGAGAAGGCCGGCTTTTCCACTATGCACTTTCCGGCGTCGATCGCCTGCGCCACACTCGGCGGGTTCCTGGCACATCGCGGCACCGGCGTGCTCTCCACCAAGTACGGCAAGATCGAAGACATGGTGATGTCGGTTGAAGTCGTCACTCCGACCGGAGAGATCATCAATACGCTGCCGGTACCGCGCCACGCCTCCGGACCCGACCTGACGATGATCTATCTCGGCAGCGAAGGGACTCTCGGCGTGATCACCAAAGTCACTATGAAAATCCATCCGATTCCGGAGACTCGCAAGTTCCACGCGTTCCTGTTCAAAGACATGCACGAAGCGATGGCGGCCGGCGCAAATATCATGCGCAGCCGCCTGCATCCCTGTGTGATCCGCCTTTATGATGAACCCGAAACCGCCAAACTGATCAAGCGGGTTTTGAATATCGACAAACAGGGGGCGTATCTGGTGTTCGGTTTCGACGGCCCGGAAAAGATCGTTGATCTGGAAATGGAGGAAGCGTGTAAAATCTGCCGTAAGCAGGAGCATGAAGACCTTGGTACCGAAATGGGACAGGCCTGGTGGGATCACCGTTATAAATTCTTTTATCCGCCTTATATGTTTCATCTGCCGCAGGCGTTCGGGACGCTCGACACCGTGGCGACCTTCGCCAATATCGAAAAAGTTTACTGGGCGATGAAAAACGCGGTTAACGCTAAATTTCCGGAAGCGGTGTTCATCGGTCACTTTTCCCACTGGTATGAGTGGGGCGCTATGCTATACGCCAGGTTTATCGTGGAAAATCCGCCGCAGGACCCGCATGAAGCCACGCTGTATTACAACAGCATCTGGGACCTGGCAATCCGTGCCGCGATCCGCGAAGGCGGCGTCATCAACGAGCATCATGGTGTGGGACTTAAACTCGGACGCCTGATGAAAGAGCTTTACGGCCCGGCTTTCAATGTTCTCGGCGGTATCAAAAAAGCACTTGATCCTAATAACATCATGAATCCCGGAAAAATGGGATTTTAAGGAGTATAGATTATGCATATTGACAATTATAGCGATACGATCAACGCCTGTCGTTTCTGCTTCATGTGCCGGCATCTGTCGGCGGTTGGCAATGTCACGTTCCGCGAGTCCGACACTCCGCGCGGACGGGCATTGCTGACTGGAAAAATGCTGCAGGACATGAAGGATTTCCACCCGGATTACATAGACACTTTCTACCGCGCGGAATTGTCCGCCGCCAACCGTTTTCACTGTGTCAGTCACTACGATGAAGCCGGTCTGATAATGGCGGCGCGGCGCGACATCGTCGAGGCCGGCCTTGCCCCGGAAAAGGTCAAAAATCTGGCGGCTGAACTGATGCAGGCAGAGTTCACAGTCGAAGGTTCCGGCAGCACGCTTTATTATGTCGATCTTTACAGCAGCAAAGCCGATGCGCCGGGAGGCTGTAAAATCATTTCCGGCGGCGATACCGGCAAGGCGCTGGAAGTACTGGGCTTCGTGAAAGAAGCTGAAGCCGTATGGGCAAAATTCCAGGCTGCCGTAAAAGCTTCCGGCTGCCAGACTATTGTGACTTCTTGTCCGGCCAGTTATGACATGATGAAGAAACGCCTCGATGGCGCTAAAGTTTTGCATAGTTCGGAATTCATCGCAGGCAAACCCGGTTCCGGTTCAGTCTATTATCTGGACAGCGATTATCTGAAGAATTACAACGATAATATGAACGCGCCGCGTGACCTGCTCAAAAAACTCGGTTACGAGTTGAAGCCCTTCGGCACCAATATTGAAGAATCCTATTCCGCCGGGGAGGGCGCGGTGGTTTACGACAAGCTCAATCCGGAACTGGCGGCGAAACTGTGTGACAGAATCGCCGGGCTGGTTGATAATCCCGCCGGGGATGTGCTGGTGACCGCTTCTCCATACACCAGATTCGTATTGAACAAATATACTCCGCAAATAAAAGTGCTGCTGCTGGATGAAGTTGCAGTCAAGGGGATCAAATAATGGCGCTGGTAACTTTCAATGATATTCTGCCGCAGGCACGCAAGGCCGGGCGGGCCGTCGGCGCGTTTAATATCGCTAATTACGAAACCGCCAAGGCGGTAATGATCGCCGCCGAAGCGGAACGGCAGCCGGTGATTCTGCAAGTCTACCACCGGTTAATGTCAGATCCATATATCAGCGCACTGGGCGCGATGATGCGGAACATGGCGGAAAAAGCATCCGTTCCGGTGGCGGTACATCTTGATCACGGTGCCACATTTGAACAGGTAAAACTGGCGATAGACTGCGGGTTTTCCTCGGTGATGTTCGACGGTTCGCAACTGCCGTTAGCGGAAAATCTTGAACAGACCCGTCGCGCGGCGGAATATGCGCACCGGCATGGAGTGACAATTGAGGGCGAGATCGGCCATGTGCCGTTGAATGGAACTGAAGCAGCGGTAAATATCCCGTTGTCAACTCCCGATGAGGCTGCCGCGTTTGCCGCGGAGACCGGGGTTGACGCCCTGGCGGTGTCGATAGGCACTGCTCACGGCTATTATCGCGAAGAGCCAAAAATCGCGGTTGACCTTGCACGGCAGATCAGCGCCGTTGTGGCGATTCCGCTGGTATTGCATGGCGGCTCCGGCACCCCGCATGAAAAAGTCAAAGCAGTAATTAAAAACGGCTTCGCGAAAGTGAATGTAGCCACCGAATTTCAGCATACTTTTCAGTTGCGCCTGCAGGACGAACTACAGCAGCAGGGCGGTAAGTTTATGCCGCTGGACAAATTGATGCTTGCGCCGACAGACGCCGCAGTTAAGCATCTGCGTGCGCTGATACAGATGTTTGGCCGGCCTTAAATTTTTATTACCGAAATCTTAAAGCAAGTAAAGATTGTGTGGAGATGACCGGGTATACTTTGGAATTTTTGAGATTGTATAATGTCAGATATTCGGATATATTCCGATTAAGTTGGTTACTGGATTGTAATTAGCGGTATAGCATCGAATACAGCTATACTCTGCGCGGTTGAAAATTCAACTTTAGATGAATAGGATTG
>CAIMFA010001002.1 GCA_903840185.1 uncultured Lentisphaeria bacterium
AAAACGCATCAGAAACTTCCCATGATTTGATCTTTGCCATTATGTACTTCCTTTTAGAAGAATAAAATGACACAAATTTTTAATATTTCAACTTTTATTTACGGATAAGCACTAAGTGTCCGCCCATTTCCTCGCATCTTTTCCTTGCTGCACGCCATGATACAAGCTCATTGTAAAGCCGATAAACATGTCCGGTGAAGATCCACGGCATAGGAGATACTGAATAATTATTCGATGATTTGTCAGGATACTCGGCAACAGGTTTAATTGACACTTTGTCTTGTGCAACAGTAACTACATCATATTGTGCAACAGTAACTACATCAGACGCCTTGACAGCATATTGTGCAACAGGAACTACAACAGACGCCGTGACAACATATTGTGCAACAGGAATCAGTGATACATTAGCTGCTTTTTCCAGAATTTCAGGAACCGGCATAGTCGCAACAGAGTGTTGTGTGCCAAGATTTTCATAATTAACACCGATGAAAAGCCCGAAGATTGAAATGACTGTGAGTAAAACAATAACTGCAAAGCACAGGTTTCTTCTGAACACCTTATTCGTTCCTATGAATGGCTGCGGCTGAATGTTCTCCGGTCGGGGGATTTCCAACAACGTTCCGCATTGGAAGCATCTTGCTTTTTGTCCGGCATATTCTTCAGATGATTTGCATTTTCGCCCACAATTGGTACAGATATATCTGATAAACATCATTTCTCCTTGTGTATTAGTGATCGTTTTATTGATATTTAGTAACTGATTCGTAAATAAACCCTTAATCTTACATGCAGAATATTAAAAATGCAGGAATTCTGTCTGCCCCCCGCCTGCCGCCCTAACTACCAGCGGTTCATGGGGTATCCAAAAAAGTCCGGCATGCCGGACTTTTTAGCTCAAATATTCCCAAATTACCCCTGTTTACCCCGGCAGCCGGATCAGCCCGGCTGGTGCCAGCAGCTCATGGATTACGAGGATCACCGCGCAGGCGAACAGCAGGAGTTTGATCCTGGACAGCGCCAGGCGGCGCGGTTCGTTGGCCGGCTGGTGCAGCGCCGGCAGGTAGCCGGAGAAGAATACCGCCGTCGCTCCGGCCAGCAACATGACGACCGGCAGCGACCATACAACCCCGCAGCGGGCCAGACTCCAGACCGTGATGACACCGCACAGCAGCGCGTAGCCGATCCCGGCCAGACTTTCCTGCCGCTCCGGCGTCAGGTCCAGTCTGGCGACCAGCTCATCCCGGAGCCGTTCGACGATAACGTCCCCGAAGAATGTCAGCGCCAGTACGAAGAGCGCGCCGATAAAAAGGCTCGGCTGGAGCCTGTCCCGTAATTGCTGTTTGTTTTGCATGACATGGTTCTGGATTGACCGGACGGCATCGTCCGCGCCCCGGCGGTATGCGGCCCGGTCATCCCCGCATGACGCCAGAAGCAACAGCAGCGGCAGGGCGAATATCAGCAGACGCGCCGCCCTCATGATCTTCTCCGCCGGAAGATCCACCAGCCGCAGAGCCCGATGGCCGCGATAACCATAAGCCAGGGCCAGAGCGATAAGAGGTCCGTGAACGCAGCCGGAGTTACCGTTGCCGGACCGGTGGTAATTATGGTCGGGCCGTGGACTGCGGACATTCCGCTAACTACGATTGCCGCGACCGCAATGATCGCCAGTAAGATAAATGGCATGATATAATTCCTTCTTTATAATGTTCTTTGGTTATGGGATGAGATAGCGCGGTCATCTCTTTGATTGAACTCTCATGAACTGCAATCATCCGCGGCCTCCAGTTTTCCGGCTTCGCAAAAACTGTAAAAGCCGTTGCCGATAATAATGTGGTCGAGTATCTCAATTCCGATGATTTTACCGGC
>CAIMFA010001003.1 GCA_903840185.1 uncultured Lentisphaeria bacterium
CAGATGATAAAGACAAAAAAAAGATTTCTTTGTGCCTTGCTAACTCTCGGGTTAGTCCCGCGACTGCGGGATGCCTCTGTGGTTAAGGACTGTCCAAAATGAGGGAAAGCGGTGTCCAAAATGGGGGATTCCCGCTTTCGGGAGTTGAAAGCAAGAAAAGGGGCCAAGTGGAAAGAGAAAAACCGGGAACTATGGAACGGGGAAAATATCTCGCACGAAGGGAAAACCGGAGTCAGTGTTTTTATGCGTTTGCCGCCGCATACAAACACTGACTCAATGTAATATCTTCATTTCCTTTATGAGCTTCATGGTAAGAATGGCTGTTCTTTGTGACTTTGTGACTTTGTGCGAGAAACGGTCCCGCAATGACGGGATGGTTCTGCACAGGGTATGTCCAAGATGTCCAGAATGGGGTAGCCCGCGACTGCGTGAGTTGAAACTGGAACGCGAAAAAGCAAGAAAAGTTGAAGGCAGGGAGCAATGGAAACATGTTTACCTAACCGCATTCAGTGGGTAAAAATTCTTTTATGCCGCTGAGCGTTAATCTCTGAACCTTATTTTTTCTGCCGGTAGGCGCGCGGCGTCATGCCGGTAATCTGCCGGAATACAGTACTGAAATAGTTGCTGTCGGCGAAACCGCTCATTGCTGCGATTTCGGTGATATTGAGCCAGGAATGGAAGCGCAGATAGGTTTTAGCCTCTTCGATGCGCCGCCGGTTGAGCAGCTGCCGGAAATTGTATCCGGTCCGGCGGCTGATGATACCGCCCAGATAATTCGGATTCACTTTAAGCGTGGCGGCCAGTTCGGTCAGCGAGATGTTTTCCGCATAGCGGTGAGCGATAAAAAAATCGACTTGATCGAGATAATACTGTTCGTCGTGACGCCGTCCGCCGTGTCCGCCCTGCTTTTTCCATAACGCGATTTCCCAGCAGATCAGCGCCGCCGCCAGCCGGAGCTGCCGCCGCAGTTCGCGCTCCGATTCCGCCGTCAAATTTGAAGGCCGCCGTCCGGAATAATCCTGTCCGTTGATCACAGCCGGCTTCCGCCCCGATGCGAGATGACCGGCATAAAGCACCGCGGCCAGACTGGAATCGAACATAACCGGCTGCACCAGCTCGCGGAGCCCATGCGGACAGACCCCGGCAAAGGCGCGTCCCTTTTCGGACAGCTTCATGCTGTGCGCCTTGTTGTCCGAGCATACCTGCATTCCTCCGGCCTGTTTGGCGAAAACGCAATACGGTCCATGATGCAGATACTGGTCCGGCTGCAAACGCAGATCATCAACGCTTGAAAACGCCGGATGGCGCGGTTCCAGGCAGATTACCGCACCGGTCTGTGCTTCCAGCAGCCGCAGCAAATCAGACAGTTTCATAATTTTTTATGCCTATAGGAGCAGTTTAAAAATAACTTTGACGTTTCCGCGTTTCTCCCGAATGCCTTTGGTTTTGCCGAT
This sequence comes from uncultured Lentisphaeria bacterium, assembly GCA_903840185.1. Lineage (GTDB taxonomy): Bacteria > Verrucomicrobiota > Lentisphaeria > Victivallales > Victivallaceae > CAIPAT01. The sequence continues at coordinate 1,455 of CAIMFA010001003.1, forward strand.
TCGTTACATACATTCAGGTATGCTCCTCGTCGGCAAATTCCAAAATCAAATCGGGATATTCCGCAAAACTTGTCAAACTTATTTTTCAACAACTCCTTATCTGAGATTTTTAAAGATTATTGTCTATAAAATTAAAGGTTTTATCATAAAAATCAAGTATTATTTAAGTAATGTTCAATTTTATGCATTTTATAAATAAGGAAAAATAAGCAATGAAAACATATTTGGAAGCGGAAAAAACATTACCGGTGGCGGATGAAGTTGACGTACTGGTGGCCGGCGGCGGTCCGGCCGGAGTAGGTGCTGCAATCTCCGCCGCCCGCAACGGCGCTAAAACTATGCTGATCGAACACTTTAACTGTTTAGGCGGTATTGCAACTTCCGGGCTGATGAGTCATTGGACCGGCGACAGCGAAGGCCCGATTTATGAAGATATATTGAACCGCTGCCAGTCGCAGCCGTGGCCGGGAGAAAATCTGGAGAACCCTCTGTGGCAGACCATCAACCATGAGAAACTCAAGCTGGTGCTGTTCGATATGCTTGAAGAAGCCGGAGTAATCCTTCAGCTTCATACCGATGCAGTCGATGTTATTATGGACGGCAGCCGGATCACTGGAGTAATCATCCAGAGTAAGTCCGGACGCGAAGCGATCATGGCAAAAGTAGTGATTGACTGTACAGGCGACGGGGATGTTGCCGCCCGCGCCGGAGCAGAATATGTTAAAGGGCGCGAAGAAGACGGATTGATGCAGCCGGTTACTCTGATGTTTAAGATTGACGGCGTTGATTACAGCCGCGCCATCTTCCCCGGTTCGTTCGAGACCAAAGTCGAAGTGCCGATGGGTGAGATTCAGGCGCTTGGACACCGCGAGCTGCCGCGGCCGGCCGGACATGTACTGCTGTATCAAACGCAGGTAACAGGACAGGTAATGGTTAATATGACTAATCTTACCGGCATCGACGGCACCAGTGTCCGCGATCTTACCCGTGCGGAAGTGGAATGCCATCGTCAAGTGCCAAGAATCATCGCTTTTCTGCGGCAGTACGCCCCCGGCTATGAGAACTGCCGCCTGCTCGAAACCGCCGCTGTGGTCGGCGTCCGCGAGACCCGGCACTTTAAAGGACTCTACACGCTTACTGCCGAAGATATTGTGGAAGCCAGTGTATTTCCTGATTGGATAGCCACCCGCAATCAGTTCAATTTCGATATCCACAATGTCAAAGGCCCCGGTCTCGATGCCAATGGAGCTCAGGCCCATTTCCGGAGCCGCGGTAAATACTCTATTCCTTACCGCTGCTGCGTTCCGGAAAAGATTGACGGACTGCTGCTGGCCGGCCGCAATATCTCCGGCACTCACAAAGCGCATTCCAGTTTCCGGGTGATGCCGATCTGCGTCAACATCGGTCAGGGTGCCGGCACCGCCGCCGCCGTGGCGGTCAGGGATGGTGTTATTCCGCGTGTTGTCGATATTGCTGAAGTTCAAAAACTTCTGCTGCTGCAGGGAGTGAAAATCTGAGCATGGAACAGAATAATTCAATCTTTATAGAGTATAAAGATTCCTGAATTACATATATCATTTCCTGATTAAATGATTGTTAAGTTTTTTCGTATAATGTATAATATACGCATAACTTTATTAATCATTCAGGAATATTGATTATGAATTTCCCGGCATGGACTAAGCGCGCAACCAGCAGCCTTAATGGCGTGTGGCAGTTTAAATTCATTGAATCCCGTGATTTTGATGACGATGACATTGCCGGGATTGAATACGACGATCTGATTTCAGTTCCTTGCGCGTTTGATGCGACGCCGGCTTATAACGGCAAACGCGGCATTGGATTTTATCGTACGACATTTACAGTCGATTCTGGAAAGGCGGCACGGGTACTTTTCGGCGCGGTCGGCATGTATTGCAAAGTCTTCGTTGACGGAGCCAAAGTCGGCGAACAGTATGCTGCCTATACCCCGTTTCAATGTGATCTTCCTCCTGCGGTGAAATCGGAGCGTGAACTGGTGGTGATGGTTTGCAACCGTTTTGATTACGAGCGCTACAAATTGCACGAGAATTATTTCGATTTCTACGCTTATGGCGGCATTTTCCGGGATGTAGAGCTGCAACAACTTCCCGCCGGGCCGCTGATCGAATGGGTCGGGGTTGACACGCTTGATTACAAAACTGGCGCGCTGCAGGTTAAAATCAAGTCAGCTCCCGGCCGGCAGACGCTGGAATTGACTCTGGACGGCGGTGACAGAGAAGTATTTCCGGACTGCAAATTCAAAGACGGGTGGCTAACGCTGGAACTGAGATTGAGAAATTTCATTCCATGGTCGCCGAAGCATCCTGAACTGCATATTTTAACCGTTGCGAATGGAACTGATGCCATGACCGTGCGTTTCGGAGTCCGGCAGGTTTGGACTGAAAAAGGCAGAATAATCCTCAACGGCAAAGCCGTGAAACTGCTCGGCTACTGCCGTCACGAATCGCATCCGCAGTTCGGACCAGCTTTGCCTTTGACCCAGATAATCAGCGATCTGCAAATGCTCCGCGATCTTGGCTGCAACTTTGTCCGTGGTTCCCATTATCAGCAGGATCCGCGCTTCCTGTCCCTGTGCGACGAGCTGGGGTTCCTCGTATTTGAAGAAACCTTGAGCTGGCAGGCGAAAGTTAAAAATTTTGCTGACCCTGAATTTGTTGCTGCACAATTATATCAGGCCAAAGCCATGATTTATTCCAGCTACAATAATCCTTGTATCATCCTCCGGGGTTTTCTCAACGAAGGACAAAGCGACGTCGAGGAAGCCAGGGAATGCTATATGGCGCTGATAAAGCTGTTCCGGGAGCTTGACCCGCATCGACTGCTTACCTACGCCAGCTGCCGGGAACTCAAAGATCTGTTTCTGGAGCATATCGATGTTATTGCTTTCAACAGTTATCCGGGCTGGTATCCTCATAACCCCGATGACGAACGTCCGCTCGGCGAAATCGTTCCGCATATTCATTATCTCATGAAAGGACTTAAAGAGCGCGGCCTCGACGACAAACCTTACATAATCTCTGAAATCGGAGCGGGGGCGATTTATGGCTGGCGCGATCCGGTCTGCTCTCACTGGTCGGAGGAATATCAGCAGGAATATCTGCGGATTGTGTGTCAGGAAGTAGTGGATAATGATGATATCGCGGGGGTGGCGCTCTGGCAGTTCTGTGATATCCGCACCTATCGCGGCGGTTACGCCCTGGGCCGCCCGCGCTGCTTTAACGACAAGGGAACCGTGGATGAGTTCCGGCGCCCGAAATTGTCTTATAACACGGTAAAAGAAATATTTAGAAAATATAACCAGCAGCAGGGATCCATACTATGAATTTACATCAGTTGTTTCCGGAAGAAGAACTGGCATGCCGCCGTGAGCGCCTGGAAGGTTTCTGGCGGAACGAGCCTGGATACCGGACAATCATTGCGCCCCAGGCTAATGTCAACTACACAAACATTCTTGACCAAGATGAAGCGCGTCAGAAGTTCAAGGACGCGCTTGAACACGAATCCCGGCTTGGTTATGATTCACTGCCTGCATTCAGGACAGTGCTCGGTACGCCGGCGCTGGCCAGCGCATTCGGAGGCACCTGGCACATAGATGAAAATAGAATGTTCTGGATAGATCCGGTCATTAACAATCCTGAAGACGTGTACAGGCTTACGCTACCGCCTCCTATGAGCGGCCTGATCAGGAAATCGGTAGAAAACTACCGCTATGCCGTGGCGGATATAGAAGGATATATACCGCCGCGCGTACCGGATATGCAGGGTCCGCTGAATACCGCCTCGATGATGTGGAAGCAGGAAGATTTTATCCTGGCCATGTATGATAATCCCGAAGCAGTGCATCACCTCCTTTCGCTTGTTACCGACTACATTATTTCTGTATTTCGCTATTTCCGCGACAACTTTGAAGATGCGGAACTCCTGCCCTGGCCTCCGGTACATATGCCGCAAAAATACGGGGTTGGTATCATTGAAGATTTTACCGAACTTATGTCGCCGGACCTGTACCGCGAATTCGGACTTCCTTATGTCAATCGTATCTCAGACGAATTTGGCGGAGTGTTTATTCATTGCTGCGCGCGATTCAAGCAGCACTGGGATGTGTTTGATGAGATACATAATCTTCGCGGACTGGATACAATGTGTCCTTTCACAGATCCGGCCGAAGCCGGCGCGCGTTTTCCCGATATTGCACACATGGTGCAGTTGTTCAACCCCGAGAAAGAGAAAAGGTTCGGGTCAAGAACGGAAGATTTAGTACAATTCATATGCGGACAAATACCGGAACAAACGCGGCTGATGTTTCTGGCATGGGAGAGCGCCGATGGAGGATTGGATGCTGATTTTATAAACGCGGTTAAGAAGTACCGTCGTTAAGTTACAGGTAACTTTTCTTCTTGAGCAGGAAGCACGGCGGCGTAATTTGCATGGAAGCCCTGCAAATTCTGCAATAAAGCAGGCAAAGGAAATACATTGGATGAGTAAAAAACAGATAATTTGGTTATTGACTGCTCCGCTGGACTATCCGGGAATTTGTCTGGTGGCCCCTGCCGTGGCATGGCTGGCGGAAGAAGCAGGGGCTGCATTCGAGTGCTATTTTGAATGCGCCAGGGACGGACAGCTTTTTGCGCGTACCGGTTCGACCGTTTTAGGTGGACATCATCATCATCAGTTCAACTGGCTGTGCGCAAAAGCTGAAATTAAAATCATCCGATTGGGAGATGCCAGCCTTTTTGCATCTTCAGCGCAGGCATTCGGACTCGAATACATTGCTGAAGCGGAAAGCCCGGTTGAACTTTATCAGAAATTGCTGGCTCATCTTCCTGCTGTAAAAGTACGGGAGCTTCTTTTTGCGCCGGAGTTTGTGGACTGCGGAAAGCAGCGCATTGAAATCGGGCCATACGTTTTCCCTGAGATATTTTACAGGAAAGCTTTGGCATTTACTCCCTCTGACATAGTGCAGACTGCCGGAATATGGGGTGGAGCCAATGCATCGGCATTGTACCTGAGCGAAGATGAACTTAAAAGGCTGATGACTGAGTTTCCGGCATTCAGCCCATTGGATTCGCTTTGTCCGAATGATGATTTCGGAAGTTTAACCATGCGGATAGCGGAACGCTGGAAGCAATCGGCCAGGGGGGTGGTGTTCGGTGATCCGCCTGCTGTTATCTCTCAGGTTGCCTCGCATTGCCGTAACCGCAGAATAGCGGTGTATGCACCCGTCCGCCCGGTTCCATCGGACAAAGTAATGTTCTCTTCCTATACCGAAGATCATTCGACTATCGCGGACGAAACAGCTGCCCTCGCCGAAGAGATCGGAAACAGAGTAATTGTCGGCCGCCAGACCTGTGACGGTGACATTATTCAATGGTCGAAACGAGGCGTCTGCATTCAGATCATCGACCCCAACCGCCCGGCGTTTCCAATAGTTGAAACACTGTCGCAGAAATGGACCAATCCGGAAAAGAACTGTTATGAGCTTGAGCCATCCGATGCTGAACTGCACGAATGGGCAGAAGCCGGCAAATGTCTCAGCACGCTGATCTGGCATTCCGGGGAAGTGGCGCACAACGAAGCCATGCTCAACATAATTGATCTGGCTGTAACTTCAAATGTTAAAATGGGGATCGGAACCCATGCCCAGCGCTATGAATGCTGTCCGCAAATGTGGGAATTGATCCAGACCCCGGTCAGCCGCGGCGGCGCGCTCGGCCTGATAGAGCCGGTGCTGCATAGCGGCGGCCTGGGTGTTTTCGCTGAAATCCACACTCCCGCAGATGTTTTGCGCGCAAATTGTCTGGAAGCGCTGGAACGAATAAAAGCCGTTGCAGGGCCGGCTGGAGTTCCCAGAGGATATTATGCTTTTCTCGATACCGACCTGTGTACACTTTCCAAAACGCGTCCGGAAATATGGCAGGCGATAGCCGATGCAGGACTGGAATATATTGTCTCATCCGCATTCCCGGGAATCAATCGCGTCGTCTGGAGGAATAATAATTGTCTGACGTTAAATCAATCTTTCCGGGTCGTTCAGCCGGCATCGCCGTTTGTACGCCTGAGCGGCTGCGACGACTGGAAGAGCGCCACCCCGAGAATGCCCGGCTGGGTAATTGCCGTGCAGGATGCGCCGGTCGTTGCCTTTAATCCGTACATATGGGAAGACGGTTCAAATTTTACGCGTTTCGTACGCTGGCTGAAAGATGGCGGCAAAATCAACGTCACTCCCAATGTTATTGCACGCTATTCCAGAATCCTCATGGAATCGGGATATTTACCATCACCTGAAAAAGGTAACTGAATATGAGTGTGAGGAATGTGATTTATGAATCGCTGACAACTCCGGTAAAAGAACAGGTCGATGTTCTGGTTTGCGGCGGGGGTCCCGCAGGATGCATCGCGGCACTTGCCGCCGCCCGCGCAAATCTTAGTGTGCGTCTTGTAGAGCCTTTCGGTTTTTTAGGCGGAGTAATAACCGCGGCCGGAGTTTCCGGGATCGGCGGATGGCAGCATGATCTGGACGGACGCCCGCTGATTTCGGGGCTGGCGGAGGAAATAATCAGTGCAATATATCTGCGCAGCGGCAATGACCCGGCAGCGCTGGAATACATTTTTAGTCAGCGCAGCGGAAGGCCCGACTATCGTGAAGGCGGACTGGGGTGCTACTGGCTTGGCATAAATCCCGAATGCTGTAAAATTGTACTTGATGAATATATGGCAAAAGCAGGCGTTAAAACGCTGTTTATGGCTCAGGCCGTCAGACCCGTCATGAATGGAAACCGCGTGATCGGGGTTGCTGTGGAATCAAAGTCAGGAAGGGAGATCATCCTTGCCAGGGTCGTGATTGATGCCACAGGCGATGGAGATATCGCGGCCAGGGCAGGCGCTCCATTTGCGATCGGGCGTCCTTCAGATGGTGCCTGTCAGCCGATGTCACAGATTTTTCTTGTTGACAACTGTACGGCTCCTGATCTTCATTATGACCAGAACACGGATGATCCGGAGCCTGACCCGCTGGCGAAAAACCGTTACCGGGCAGCCGTCGCCCTGGCGCGTGAACGCGGGGAGATAGCGCTGAATCCTAATGATATATTATGCGCAGTCACGCCGCTTCATCAAAAAAGTGCAAATCTCTGTACGGTGAATTTCACCCGTGTACAGAAACATTCCTCAATTGACGCAGAACAGCTTTCAGACGCGTTAGTGCAGGGACGCAGACAAGTGGCTGAAGGCGTTAATTTCATGCGCAAATACGTCAAAGGATCAAGCGAAGCCTCGCTTGCGGTCATGTATCCGCACATCGGCATCCGCGAAAGCCGGCGCATTACCGGAGACTACGTACTTACTGGAAATGACGTGCGCTCCGGCGCCCGTTTTCCGGACTCCATCGCCAGAGGAATATATCTCCTGGACATTCATAATGCGGATGAATCCGGTAAACCGTCGGAACTAATTTATCTCGACCAGCCGTATGACATCCCTTATCGCTCACTTCTTCCGCTTGGCGTGGAAGGGATACTTACCGCAGGAAGATGTATTTCAGGCGATCATCTGGCGCTGGCCAGCTACCGTATAGTGTCACACTGCATGGCAACAGGAGAAGCCGCAGGAACTGCGGCGGCACTGTCGGTCAATGGTTCCTGCACGCCGCGTGAACTGGATTTCAGAAAGTTGCGCACGGAATTGGCGAAAAATGGAGCCAATACCGGCTGTTTCTAAACACAATGCTTAGTATCTGTTCAGTCTCCTTGTTTGAATGGATTAGTTTTTCGATTCCAACCGGAAGCGCAACGGGGTGGTTTTCAGAACATTCCGGAAGATTTTGTGGAGCCGCTGGGGGTCGCCGAAGCCGGCCTTGACGGCAACGCTTTCTATTTTCAAATCTGTTTCACGCAGCAGCCGGCAGGCGGTCTCGAGCCGCATATCCTGCAGCAACTGGCACGGAGAAGTTCCGATTTTCCGGTTCATCAGCTTGCGCAGCCCGGAATCAGAGATGCATGCTGTTCTGGCAATATCGGCCACCGAGATATCGCCGGTATGGTTTTTTCTGATGAATTCAACCGCCTGCCTCACAATCGGGTTGCCGGTCGCCATGGTATCGGTGCTTTTGCGGACGACCGGCAGCGGCACCGGCGGCACAAGTACCGGATCTTCTGGAAATGGTTCGCCGTTCATCAGCCGGTCAAGCAGTGCAGCGCCCTCATAGCCGACTTTCCTGGGCCTGCTGTCGATGCTTGATATCGGTATGCTGGAACTGTTGCAGATCAAAGTTTCGTTATCCACTCCAAGGATGGCGATATCCTCCGGCACCCGGAAACCGCCAGCCATAGCCGCTTCGAGCAGTTCGCGCGCCCATGAATCGTTTTCGCAGAAAACTGCGGCGGGCAGCGGCAGTTTTTTCAATTGTGCAACGAGCATGGAGCTGATTTCATCCCAGGCAATGTTCAGCGTATTTTGGGGGGAAGCAATGGTTTGCGTCTGACGATGATTCTTAGCTAATTCATCGGCGAAGGCGGCATAACGAACGTGATGCCAGCCGTACCAGCAGCAGTGAACTTCTCCCATAGTCAAAAAATAACGGGCGGCAATACGGCCGATCTCATCATTATTATCACATACCACGGCATAAGGGAAATCGCACTGATGCCCCATTGGCGGATTGAAGGTTACGATCGGGATGTCGGCATGATCCTTAAGAAATTCCATCAGTTGAGGTGATACTGTGAGATGCGTAAGGATACCGTCGCCGTGCCAGCGTTTAGGCAGCTCGAAACGAGGTGAAATAATCCCCAGATGCCAGTCATGCTCTCCGGCATAATCAGATACACCGCGCAGCAGATGGTACATTGATGAAATATAAAACTCGAAAATCGGCAGAACGTTTTTCATGCTGTGTTCCTGAGCGACTTATCGCAAAAAAATCATTATTCCTGTTTTGTATATAATATTTCCCGTTTTAACTATTGTCAAGCGGCTTTACTCAACGTATAATCTATATACATACAATATATTAATATTATATTCCAAATCGAAGGAGATTATTAAAATGCAAAGAAAGAATTTCACACTCATCGAACTCCTGGTTGTGATCGCTATTATAGCGATTCTCGCCGGAATGCTGCTGCCCGCCTTGAACAAAGCCCGTGACAAAGGGCGCACGCTGAAATGCCTCAGTAATCTAAAACAGATGGGAACCGCCGGTCAGTCTTATGCAAACTCCTATAATGATGTATGGGTGCCATATCAGGTGAGCAACGGCGCAGACCGCTGGTACTTAAGCAAGGCATTCAAAGATCAGCTCGGGGTAAGCGTGCAGGACGCATACTGGCTGCCTAACTACTGGCCGGTTAATATTCTATGTCCGCTGGCAACTTACAGTCAAAGCACAAATAAAAAATGGGGTCAAGCGGAGTACAGTTACGGAATGGTGCGTGAAGGCACCACCGACAGGGTAAATCCGGCAGCCGCGCTGGGCACCTTCAATGTGTATTATAAACTGAACAAAATTAAAAAACCCAGCACTAAAATCGTCTTCGGCGATGGCAGAGCATCCGGTACTGTTTCCTACTATGGATCGAATCCCGCCTCGTACTGGAATCGAGGCGAGTACACGAGTCCGCCTGCCGCATTCGATACACCAAACCCGGTGGAATGCGTTGCCTATCGCCATGCCGGACAATCGATTGCGAACATTGCTTTCTTTGACGGCCACGCATCATCCAGAAATTATAACACCATTAGTTACCTGGGAGATGACTGGCCAGGCCACCTCAAGATAGGAATGCAGTGGAATCCCTACGAAATCAATATTACAGGATACCCCAGTCCCTGGTGATCTATCACAAAAACATATTATAATTCCAAATTATCGTTTATAATGGCATATTCCTATAGAAGTTAATCTGAGGAGATGTCTCAAGACTGCTGATAATATTAAGCATATTTATTGACCAGCAAGTTGCCGAAAATGAAACTCATCCCGTTATTCAGGAATACAAATTGTTTAACGGGAAGAATCTCTGCGGTTGTCGTTTGTAAGGCAATAACAAGGGAATAATTTAATACAAATAGAAATGCACCGGAACGAATTTGGTTATCCTGCAGGTAACACTTACAATTTGGAGAAAAACTAGTATGTCAAGTTTTAAATGCTTTATGATTGCAGTGGTTCTGTTGTGCGCGTCGTCCCTTTTCGCACAGAAAACGGTGGAATTAGCGCGTATCATTTTTGACGGAATAACGGATGGGATCACCATTGCGGACGCCGCTGTATGTGAAGGCGGCAAACTGGAACCATGTTCCTGGGTGCCGGAGGAAAAGCGCAAACAGATAATGACGTTCATTCTTCCATCCTCGTCCGCTAACTGGAAAAGTTCATGGCTGCGTTTCACGCCTGACCGGGACGGACGGGTGACGGTGATGCTTATGGGACCGTATGTAGTGGAAAATAAAAAGACCCGAAGAATTGACGTGCTATTCGATAATATTACGGTTGAAGGAAGCTCAATCAAAAACGGTGATTTTGAGTCGGTCGCAAAAGGTGCCGCCATTCCGCAAGGATGGGAACTGGGTAAAACCCAGGACGGGGATCTTCCGCGATATCTTGCCCGCAGCCAGAAACGCGGAATCAATGGAACGGCTGCAGTCATGGTCTGGGCAAACGGCATGGCTAACCAGGTCATTGAGGTGAAGAAGGGGGTGCCGGTTACCATTACGGCCATGACGAAAATGGCGAACGCTGACGATGTGGCGGCGGCTATGGCGGACTATTCGTCCGTTGAAACCGAGAATGATAAGAAATATAAGAATCTGCCTGCGCATTTCGTCGATCTTGCCTCCGCGGCCAATATGGGTTTTGCCGATGAAAAAGCCGGTGACGGCATCGGCGGCTGGTCAGATCAGGGACCGGATAATGATTTTCGCTCGTTTGATGTCCGGCAGACCCGGTTTGGCGGGATGGAATTCAAAATAGTTGATCCCGCCATGAACGGCGGTCGCGCGGTCATCACTCTTTTCAACGGAAAGTTCACCGCACGAGTCGAAACTCCCGCTAAACCGGCGGCGAGATTTTTATATCTGCTGCATACCACCACCTCTAATTCAGAGAAAAAAGGTTCGCATATCGGTACGATTAACATAACACTTGCCGATGGCGGAATAATCTCCCGCAAAGTGCTTTCAGGCATTGATGTGAATGACTGGTGGAATCCGCCATACCTGGAGAACGCCTCGGTCGCAGTCAAAAAAGTCAATCCGAATTCTACCGTTGGCGTCTATCTTTCAAAATTCGACATCAGCGACATTCCTGCGGCGGTTTCCGCCATCGAATTCAAGTCATCGGGCAAGGCGGTCTGGATAATTGCCGGAGCGACTCTTTCATCGCGGAGCATGTCACTCTCGACCCAGCCTAAAATAGTGTTCAAGGAAGACGCGCGGTGGAAGCCTGTTGACATGTCGAATGTGCAGATCGTTCCCGGCAGCGCGCTTGATTTCAGCAGTATGACAGGCACCGGCCCGGCCGGCCAGCATGGCCGGGCGGTCAGCAACAGCAAAGGGCAGATCGTTTTTGAAAAACAGCCGGATAAAGAAGTGCATTTCTTTGCTTTCTCCGATGCCCCGATCTGGTTGATGGGCTATCCTGAAACGAAGCTTGCCGCTGCCACCGAAGAACAGACCAAAAACAATATTGAGGCGTGGGCGGCGCTTGTCAAGCGGCAGGGCTACTCGATGGTCCGCTTTCAGAATATCGATCAATTTCTGATGGGTAAATCAACGGGATTTGCAGAATTCGACCCGAGTACAATGGACCGGTTCGACTATCTTGTCGCCTGCCTGAAGCGCAACGGTATCTACACTTTTCTAGACATCATGTCATACTATGGATTTGAAAAAGGCGGACTCCCGTGGGATGTGGCTGAACAGAAACGCTGGAAAGAACGGATGTTTTTCGATCAATCGGTACGTAAGATGTGGAAAGCCGGCATGACAAGATTGATGCGGCATGTGAATCCTTACACGGGTATGGCATTTGCCGATGATCCGGCGCTGGTAGGCGTCACCTTTTACAATGAGCAGGATATTCCGGTTGAAGTAAAGTTTTTCAGGGATGATCCGTCGATTACGCCGGAAATAACGAAACGCTGGCAGCAGTTCCTGCAAAAGAAATACGGAACGATTGCTGCACTGGAAAAGGCGTGGAATACGGATAAAAAACGTTTGCCGGAAGGTCTTTCGTTTGATCAGATCCCTCCGCTTGAACATCAACTGCGCTGGGAGCAGGGGCCGCGCGGCAACGATTCCGGAATCTTTCTTATTGAGCTGGAAGCGGAAATGCTGGAATGGTATGAAAAGGAAATCCGCGCGACCGGCTTTAAAGGTTTCACGACGCAATACGATGCGATAAATTATTTCCGCACTCATGCCGTTCGCAACCGGAGTCCGGCTGTCTCCATGCATACTTATGGCAATCACCCCACTAAATATATGGAACCGGGTTCGACAATGCCGCAGGAAAGCATTGCTGTTACCTCCGCACGATATTTCCGGAATAATACGGATGCGCGTTTTCTCAACCGTCCGATGTTCAGCCTGGAATACGCTTTAGTGTTCTGGGGAAAATACCGGCATGAAGATGGTCTGCTCTTTCCGGCCTATGCGGCTTTCCAGCAACTCAGCGCCATCGCCCTGGCGCATCAGCCGGTCATCTGGTAGTGTCAAATCTGGCATGAAAGAAATGAAAGAAGATGTGGATAGGTAAAAAGGCGCTGGAGCTACATTAGAACCTGTCGCAGTCAACGTCAAAATCGGCATAAAGCCGCGTCC
>CAIMFA010001004.1 GCA_903840185.1 uncultured Lentisphaeria bacterium
GAATTTCTGCATAGCTTCTGTCTGCAGCTAAGCCAGTTTGCGGGAGAAATATATTATTATAACCGCGGTCTGGTCGCGAATGACGTTTTGCCGTTCAATTCAGCAGGAATAGATATTTTGCATGGCGGACGGATGGCGGCGGATTGGGTAATTAAAAATGGTTTCGAACATACGGCGTTTATGGCATTAAACAGTTTTAATAGTTATTGGCTTGAACAACGAATTGCGGGGGTGAAATGTATTTTTCAGGACTCCGTCCGGCAAATTCGGATGTTTTGGGAAAAAAACCCGGAATCGCTGTTTGTTCCGGTCGAGGAATTCATCAAGCAATGCAGCAAGCCGCCGGCAATTATGGCCGCGCATGATGAACTGGCGGCGGCGGTATACGAATATCTCGAATCTAAAAAAATAATTGCCGGTCGCGATTATATCATGGTCAGTTTTGATAACCATCCTTATTATCGTCACTTAAACTTGATCAATGTCGCCTGGCCGCTGGATAGGGTCGGCGAAATTCTTGCCAGCGCTGTCGCTCAACCAGAAATGATTAGACCGCATGAACTATGTACAATCAAAATCCAGTTGAAACCTTGTATTATTGAACGTGGAACTATTCCGGATCTGACTAATGAACATCATTAATGAGTGTACAAATGGATAAGCATAAAATATTACTATCTCCGGAACAACCTGCGGAATGGCGCTTTATTGATGATTTACGATCTCCGCAGGAATGGCATTTCAACTGGTCGCAGCGTTGCGTAAATAGTGATGAAGTTGATTTAAGCGGCGGCATATTTGTGGAAAAAAGATTTCCTGACCCGGACGGGGTATTGGATACCGCCTATGCGGATCTGAATCGCTTTTTCACATGCGGGAAAATCGCATTGGATGGCGGCATTATGATTGTTACGGAATTACAACCGCAGAAAGCTGATGAATCCTATACTATCGCAGTGAGTAAAGCTGCTTGTCGTATTATTGCCGCCGATATCGAAGGGGTCAGACGGGGGATCTATTATCTGGAGGATCTGTTGCTCGGTGCCGACGGACCATTCTTGAAGGTCGGGGAAATCAAGCGCTCGCCATGGGTGAAAAACCGGATTTCCCGCTGCTTTTTCGGTCCGATCAAACGTCCCCCGCTGAACCGCGACGAATTGCTGGACGAGGTCGATTATTATCCTAAGGAATATTTGAACCGGCTGGCGCATGAGGGAATCAACGGCCTCTGGCTGACCATTAAATTTAGCGATTTATGCAAGACGTCCATAACTCCGGAATATGGCAAAGATGCCGCCGGAAGACTGGCAAAATTGCGCATTACGGTTGACCAGTGTCTGCGCTACGGGATTAAAACCTATATTTTCTGCATTGAACCCGCAGCCTGGCAGAGCGACAGTCCGGTATTAAAGGCGCACCCTGAATTGGGCGGTGCCAAAGCTGGCGATATGGTTTGCTTTTGTCCATTCTCCGCGACTGCCGGACAGTATCTTTACGAAGCGGTTAACGGCATTTTTAAAGCCGTCCCCAGACTTGGCGGCATGATCAATATTTCCCACGGCGAACGAGCGACAACCTGCCTGAGCAGCGTTCCGCCCTCTGCGGCACGGAAAGTTGATTGTCCGGTATGTTCCGGTAAAAAGCATTGGGAAATTATTCATGCCGCGCTCTCATCAATGGAAAAGGGGATGCATGATGCGGCGCCGGATACGCAATTGATCAGCTGGCTGTATATGCCGCAGCCGGAGAAACTGGCCGACTGGGTCTTTGAGATTCCTGGACATGTGCCGGACAATGTCATTCTTCAGTCCAACTTTGAATCCGGCGGGACAAAAGAACAGCTTGGGAAAACACGCGTCGGCGGTGATTACTGGCTGTCTTATGTCGGCCCCTGTGACAGCTTCAGGAAAATTGCGGAGTCGGCAGTTGCGTCCAGTACGCAATTATCCGCCAAGATTCAAGTCGGCTGCTCCCATGAAGTCGCGACCGTGCCGTTTGTTCCGGTTCCGGCGTTGCTCTATCGCAAATACAGTAAAATGCACGAGCTTGGCGTATCCAGTGCAATGCAGTGCTGGTATTTCGGCAACTATCCGGGTATTATGAATAACGCTGCCGGAATGCTGGCATTTGAAGATTTTGAATTCGGCGAAAAGGACTTCCTGAAAAAGCTGGCATTGCCGGACTGGGGGCAGCATGCTAACGCTATTGTTGAGGCATGGACATTGTTAGCCGACGGCTATGCCAATTATCCGTTATCCAACATGTTCCAATATTACGGCCCAATGCATGACGGGGTGGTCTGGCCGCTGTATCTTTATCCGGCATATAAACCATTGGCTCCGACCTGGAAACTGGAATTCGGCACCAGCGGCGACTGTATCGGCGAATGTCTGGAAAATCATACCATTGAGGAGGCGATTATCCTCTGCCGTGAAATGTTTGAACAATGGAATCGCGGAGTTAAGATTCTAAATAGTCTCCGCAATGACTTTAACGACAATCCTGACCGTCTGAAGGATATCGGACTGGCGGAAGCGCTGGGTATACAGTTTGAAAGCGGATACAACATCCTGCGTTTTTACGCTTTGCGCGAACAGCTTTTCAATGCGGAACGCTCCATGCAGAAATCCATTCTAAATGAAATGGAAGCGATCGTGCATGGCGAAATTAACCGTAGCGAGCGGCTGATTGAATTGTGTGAGAACGACTCCCGCCTGGGCTTCCATTCCGAAGCGGAAGGTTATAAATACTTCCCGGAGAAGTTAAAATGGCGGATAACCATGCTGAAGAACTTACTGGCAGAGGATTTTTCAATTGCCCGCCTTGCCGTTATTGAAGACAGGCTGACGTGCCCTGCACCGGCAAATGTTCCTGTTTATACTTGTAACTGCGGAGTGTTTGTAAATAGTGAATCATTCAAATGGAAAGCCTCCAGCGACGCACGGCATTTGATCATTGAGATTGACTGTGAGGGGCAAGGCGAGCCGGATCAGCTCTTTATCACTGTCATATTCAAAAACACCGCCATGGCGATAATAGACTTATACAAATCAGGCCTGGTGGGATTCAGTAAACCAGGTTGTTCGCACTATATATCTGATGTTTCAGGCGGCTGGAATGCAGAAGTTAAAATACCCGCGGAGTTCGGCGTAAAAACCGCGCGCCTCAGCATTATCAGACTAAAGACCAATAGACAGGAAACAAAAATAACCGCATGGGGCGGCTGCCCCCTTAAATACAGGTTGCTGCTTGGCATGTACAACCCGCAGGCGGCGGGGATGCTGATTTTAAATAATAAGGTTAAGTATAAATCAGATAAAGTTACACAATTTGAACTGCAAATGGTATAATTAACAACAAGGAGGCGTGTAAATTGGAGGCGTTAAAGAATTTTAAATTGTTTTGATCTGCAACAGAACCATCATAACAGCGAGGAAATGAAACATGCAAAAGATACAAAAAAGTTGTAAGTCGTTGAGTTTCACACTAATAGAACTCCTAGTTGTCATCGCCATCATCGCAATTTTGGCGTCGTTGCTTTTGCCGACGCTCGGCA
>CAIMFA010001005.1 GCA_903840185.1 uncultured Lentisphaeria bacterium
AATCCTCCACACGAATATTGACATTTGCCCCTTATAGTGTAAGTTTTTCCATGGTACACCGTTGATCGCTAATAAAGCATCTTAAAAATCGGAGCTGATTGTTTGTCGCCGTCAACAGCTATGAAAAAAACTAAATTACTGAATGCCAAAGAGAAGTTGCGGTATTATCTGCGTTTTTGTTGCGGAAACAAAAATAGCAGCAAGGTGCTTATTCTCTCATCCACAGGTAACTCACATGGTCTGTCGTTCCCTTTTCACTTTTACAGACGGGAACTGGCATCAAAATTTAACTTCCATTTCGAAGAGTTTATCAGTAACAGTTTAGACGACAAATTAAACAGAATAAAAACTTTCGACGGAGATATAATTTTTGTCAGCATGCCGCTCCGGATAGACGGGGAAATTTTATCACGGCAGCAAGTCCTTACATTCTTTCAATCAATTGATAGTTCCAGGCGTTTCAAACTGGTTTTCTTCGATATTTCCGACAATGCGATATCGCCATATTTTGACATTCTGCCCTATGTAGATTTGTTCCTGATGCCATTTGTATTCCGGGATCAACATAATTACGCCAAGCCATTTAAAGGCGGGAATATTATGTCTGATTATCTTGCCGACAGGTTTCAGATGGCAGCGACCGTGGAAAACGGTTTTCATGACGGACTCTTTTTATCGCATCCCGCGGCAGAGCAGATACATAAGATAATGCCGTCCTGGAACTGGATGCTGTGGCGGAGCATGATAAAGGCATTCAAGGGACAGAACTATCGCTGCATACTGAATGGACACAGAACCATTGACGTGACCTGCCGGTTCACCCAATATGAAGGCTGGTGCCGCTTCCACAGACTTGCAGTCTGTGAACGGCTGGCGGCGCTTTCTCCGCGATACGCGATTGTCGCTACCAAAGATAAAGTTGACCTGAAGAGCTATTACCAGGAACTGGAATCCAGCCGTATCTCATTTTCTCCGTTCGGCTACGGAGAAATCTGTCCGAAAGATTTCGAAGCGATGATTAAAGGCTGCCTGCTGTTCAAGCCGTCGGTTGAACACTTGAATACATATCCGCAGATTCATATTGCAAATGAAACCTATGTGCCGGTAGCGTGGGATCTGGCTGACCTTGAGGAGAAAATCAGCTACTATCTGGAACGTCCGGAAGAGCAGCGGCGAATCACTGCTAACGCAGCAAAGGCATATGAGAAATTCTTCGCAGAAAGCGGTTTCCTGACCAAAATCGGGGAAATACTTCAACAGTTGCAAGGATGAATTTCAGTTTTCCTGCCGCCTGGCATTGGCAGCAGCGACCTGAACCTGCCGCAGCTCATCTTCATTCAGAGTCTTTTCCAGCAATTTTTGCATGTCATGTTCTTTTTCCTCTTTGCGCTGCTGTACGGCAAATTCTCTTTTGTAAATACCCATCATTGCTGCAATAATAGCGAAGCAGAACATCAACTGATAAAAATTTGGAGATTGCTTAAGCACCCATTCCAGCGAAGACTGAATATATATCGAACCCAGGCCTCCGGCAAGGCCGATCGCAAAATACTGATACTCCGTATTGACAAACCGGAAAATATTAACAAAATTCATAATATAGAAATATAATAGAAATATTACGAAAACACCGAGGTTCAACCAGCCGGTTTCGGCGGCGATCATCAGATAAACGGTTTCTACCAGGCCTTCCTTGAATTTTTTATCACCCTTATCCAGATGCTTGCTGTAAGGCCATGGCTTGTTGACTTTCACCCCGAAATTGTTCAATCCGATACCCAGAAATTTATCATCAGCCATATTAACCGCCGATATCGCCAGATTGTACCTGGTAATCTTAGACTGCACAGGAGCTGTTTCAAAACGCTTCAAAACGGTATTGATCATAGAAACCACCGCGATGATCGCCCCGACCCCGATAATGCCGGTAATAATAAATTTCTTCACCTCAAAGCCTGAAGCGTAAGACAGCAATAATACAGTCAGGCATCCTCCGATATAACAAACCATACCAGCGCGAGAGAGGGTGAAAAACACCAGCAGGGATCCCATTGCGAACATTAAGAAAATAAAGGCTGATTTTAAAATTGAAGCCTTCTTTTCATTCATCAGCTGAGAAAACATGATTGTACTTAATATTGTAATATACATGCATAGTGAATTCTGATGCGGCAGCGGACCGTTGATCTGATAAACACCCAGCCGGTATTTCTGATAAAGGGCTACCATGAAAATATAAATGATGATAGCCGGAATAAAGTGAATGGCAAGAGCAATTCGGTCATAACTGTTGAAATAATTATATAACACCCAGAAGTAAAAATACATCCGGATCATTTTCAAAATTTCAAAATAAGAATATAGCGGTTCATAAGAATTAGTAATCGAAGCCAGGCTCAGAGCAAAGTATATGAAATAAATAAATGATCCAGGCGGTATCAGCCTGATCTTAAAATCTCTGCCTCTGCGTATGATAATGACCAGAAATAGGACCAATGAAACCAGGTCAACCAGCCCTATTTCAAATCCGCGTGAAGTTCCGCGATAAAATTCACGGGATACAAAGTGAATACTCTCTGTCAGGCGGCAGGTGAAAAAAATCATCATGAAAAGAATGACTTTCTCAAAAAACTTCGATGTCGAAGCCATCAAAACACCAAACGGAACCAAGATGATCAAGGTCAAGAAAAAAATAATATACTTATATTCCGAAAGATCCATTCATCATCCTGAGTAAATATTCTTGAGAATGAACTTATTTGATTACGTTGGTCGCCGGACCGGCAATCAAGTTAAACGCTTCCAGAGTGGGCAGCAGCTTCTTCACAACTACGTTATACTGTGAAAGTCCATCCTTGGGAACGAAAACCACGTCATTGGGTTCAAGATGAAAATCAAGCGCTCTTCCTCTCATGACCTTATCAATATCAACCTTGTAAACTTTGGGGTGAACCATGCCGCCGCGAATAATCCATGCATCCGATGACGCCGTGTCAAGTACTCCGCGTGACCATGAAATAGCCTGCATTAAGGTCATCTTGTCTTTATAGCCAAGGTAGCCGGGAACGCCTACTTCACCAATCACATATACTGTTTCATTCATTGAGGAAGCAATAAAAATATAATCGCCGTCACGCAGTGGAATATTATTCAAACGGTCACCCTGGCGAATCGCCTTTGTAAAATCAACAGGCAACACTCTGCCTTCCCGGGCGACATAAGAATTTTTCAAATCAGCCATTTCGACGGAGTCCCCTTGAAACAAACCGTCGGCAAAACCTCTGGCCATGGCTATCGCATCAGAAAGTCTCGGCTCATTTCGAAGCGGGAATCTGCCGGGCACATTCACTTTACCGGAAATCGTAAATGTTCCGCTTTGTATCCTTGTAGGAACAAGGGAAACTTTCGGGAAACGGATAAATTCTGCAAATTTAGTTTCAACAAATTTAGTGGCTTCAGGCACGGTCATGCCGCCAATCTTTATCGGTCCGATAAGACTAAGCGAAACATAGCCGTCAGGAGTGACAATCAGCCCCTGGGAATTAAGGTCATCATTGTCATATACTTTGAAGTCGAATTTGTCACCCGCTGCAATATGGTAAGGCTGAGGTTTAATATTTTGCAGATCTTCAAGCTCTTTCTGAATTGCCAAAGGATCCTGTCTGATAACTTTAATCTCTTCATAATGCTGCTCCTGAGTAGGGGCCAGCGGGATTTTAACGTCAGTCGCACATCCGCCAATAAAGCTCAGTATAATAAATGAGCCCAACGCCCCGGTAAGTTTAGCACCCGCGGATATTACTGACATTTTCAACCACTCTTTTTGTTTAAACATATTAATATTTTCCTGTAATGGTTAAATATTACATACTTCTGACGAAATAGCTTTTTTCAACGTTATTCAGAATTCCGCCCAATTTTTTACAATCATGTTCTTTAAGGAAGTTAACGCATTTGAGTAGCTTGAATTTATTTGAGCGCTTGAACATAGTCACAAGCACAGAAAGATCCGCCGCCTGGCAAATGGTCGCAAACAATTGCTCGTTCTTGTTAAATTCGAAAAGTTCCCAGAAAATATAGTCATAATGTCCATTAAGTTTAGCGACAAATTTATCAATCATGGCTTTGTCGGCAGGAGCGATGTAGGTATAATCGTCCATCACAAAATAAAGCCGGTGAGCATTTTCCAGCGGCATATTGGGATTGATCACTTCATCTTTGTAAATATAGTCGTTCACGGCAAATTTAGTCATATTCCGTGACAGTTCGTCAACGGTGGAAATATATAGTATCTTCTTCTCTTGGGGACCGAACAGGTCAATGCATTTCTTAATAAAGAATGTCTTGCCGGACTTGGCTTCCACATCTCCGAATGTGATCAATGTAACACCTGACGGTTTGTCGCCATATTCCGCGATTCTTTTATAAACAACCTGTATGGCGGAATAAAAAGACTGCAGCGTAACCTGATTAATCATCGGCAGACTGCCCAGCATCTTTATTTTCAGGACATTTTCAATGTCGAACCTGGATTTTACTGAGAAGTCCATCAATTCCATTATCAGTAATCCGCCGAGAGCCAGCAGAAAACCTGCAAGCGTTCCGGCAAAAACGATAAATCTCCGTTTTTTGACTGACGGCGAAGACGGCGGTTCAGCCCGTTCCAGAATTGTAATATCACTTACATTAGTATTTAGTGCGAATTTCATCATCGAAACCGTGCCGTCTATCTTCTTCAGCAAATCCCTGTTTAAATCGAGCTGCCGCTTAATCTCAAAAAAATCGCTTTCCATTCTGGCGAGCTGGTTCAATTCGCCTTTCAGCTTAATGATTGTTCCTTCCAGCTGGCCTATATTCTGGGTTACGCCTTTTAATTCGGCCTGGGCTTTGAATTGCTGCTCCTGAATGGCCTGACGGACAATATTACCGCCGTAAGTAACCGTGCTTGGAGAGCGTTTCTCATCTTTGACCTTGCCAAGTTTTTCCTTCAGATAGTCGATTTCAGCCATTTGCTTCTGAACTTTCGGGTTATCGTCCGTGTAGCGCTGGCGCAGTTTATAAAGAGCTCCCTGCATTACTTCCATCTCGGAATTATCGGTGGAGGTAACGGTGTAGTTGAGCTGAACATCCTCTTTCATGTCTTTAATATTATTTTCAAGATTGGCGATACTGGTGCGCAGCGCGGATTCCTGCATTTTAGACTTGACCAGGTTCAGTTCAAGTTCATTCATCAACTTGAATTTGCCTTCGGTTTCAGTGGAAATCGAAATGACATTGAACCGCTTCAGGTATTCCTCCTGCTGGGCTTCAAGCGCTTTGATCTTCTGAGACAGATTGATTTTGCTTTCAGTATAATATTTATAGATCTTATGTACAGAAGTATTCTGATTTTCGACATAATCTTCGATAAAAACGTCCGCCAGCATATTGGCTATGGCCGCGGCTTCGCGCGGCGTGTCGGCACTGGCAACAACACTAATGATATTTTCATTGTCTTCCTGAGTTTCAATGGCAGTCGATGCATAAAGGCTGGTAAGCGACATTTTCAGTTTCAACCGCGTGATCACCTCCCGCATATTTTTGCGGATACGGATCATTTCAGTGATCACCTTGGTTTCGACCGGCTTGTAAAGGTTCGGCATATCGCTTTGCAGACGCTCAATATTGGTGTGCCTGAACAGCAAACATCTGGCCGCCCAGGTTTTCTGTTGAAAAACAGCTAAATAACCAAATGTAAGCAATCCGGTAAGCAGAGGGACAAGCAGAAGAATGTAAAATCTTTTCCATACCGCAAGCAGCAATATTTGCAAGTCATACTTAAAAAGGCTGGCGTCGACTCCTCCAAGAACCGATTCGTTGTCTTCACGTATTTCCATAGACCCTCAGATGTATTGGCTAATTAAATCTATTCCATAACTTGAGATAACTTTTTAGAATTTCATCGCCTGAGCTGGAGATTGAAATTCCCGGCAATAACAAAATATAATCTCGGTTAGCTTCATTATCAAATAATATTGCGGGCAAAACGATAAAAAGTCGCGTTCGTGGATACTTAAAGAACAAATGCAGGTTAAAATTAACCGGCCCAACTTCCAAAATATTGATAATTAAGTTCTTGAGCATCTGCTGCAAAGTTTCATTATTAGCGAATGGCGGATGCTCATAAAATGCTGTTTGAATTTGCGCGAAATTCATTCCATGCGTGCCAAGACAGACGTTAAACACATAAAGATAAAACCTGGCAAAGAATTTTCCGGCTTGATTCAACATTGCCTGCAATTTGTCTTCTTCAGGCATGACCGGCTTCAATTTGAATTCGATGGAGGCTTTGTACCACTGGTAAAACTCTGATATTTCAGGATCATCCTTATAAGCATCGAACAATTCTGATCTCCGCTTATATGAGTGCGAATAGGTATGATGCATAGCCAGATACGAATCTCCACATGCCATCACGGCTTTCCAGATATTCCTGACTATAAAGTCAACATCCTCATCCTTCAATTGACTTTTGCCCATGCGCTGTCTGGCCAGCAGCAGGCCGGTACCCCGGTTCAACATAAGCCTGGCAAGTTCTTCGTGCGGCATATTATTCAAATCAAAAGCCGGCAGCCTGTCGAGAATATTCTCCGGGCCATAAATAACTACATGACCGTGCTTAAGTTCCTGCCACATCATTGTAAATTCAGCTGAGTTCAAATCTGAGATATTTTTTGCCGGACTGAAATCTACATCTATTCCGGCCGTCATCGACAATTCCGGGGACAGATTTCGCAGAATCCGGTTGATACACCGGCGCTTTAATCTGCTGATATCGCTTGTAATAACAAAAATATCAAAATCGTTGTAAAGGGACATTTCCCCGTTGCTTTTCAGCAATACGCCACCCTCCCCGCGGCCGTATCCCCCCCCCAGCACTAACGCCGCCAGGTTCTCCTGACCGACAGTGCCAATAACTCTTGCCGAAACCATTGCCAGAAGAGCATCAATCTTCCGGTCAAATGCATCATCACCGTAAACAGTATATTTACTCATAAATCATTTTGTCTTTCTTCATATTGTTTATAAATTCAAATATCCATTCACTCCCCGCACAATAAACCATTAACAGAACTATCGTCCGCCCGATTTGAAGCCTTATTGATTGCCATGTTAATTACCTTCATTAAATCCGTTTTTTTGACCGGTTTTGAAATGTAATCATCAAAGCCAGCCATCAAGGCTTTCTCTTTTTCCCTTGGCGTCACATACGCGGTTTGGGCAATAACCGGAATCACCGGGAAGTGTTGTTTGATTTTCCGGGTGGCTTCGATTCCATCCATGACCGGCATTTGCAGATCCATTAAAATAAGGGTGTATATGTTCTTTGAAGCCATTTCAACCGCTTGAGCGCCGTTCATGGCGCGATCAATTCTTTTCACTTTATCTTTCAACAATAGTTCCAGATAAAGATAACTGTGGGGCTCGTCTTCAGCTATCAGAATAGTAAAATCATGCCAGTCTCCTTGAACCACAACAGGCATTTCTTTCTCACAATGCGCCTCGTCGGTCTGCTCAGCAGAAATAGTGAAATAAAAACGCGATCCCCTGCCTGGAACCGAGCTAACTCCTATTCTTCCGCCCAGCAATCCTACCAGCTCCCGGGCAATGTTCAACCCCAGGCCGGTTCCGCCTATTGCAGCATTCCTTACTTGCGCGCCGCGGTAGAAATTATCAAAAATCCGTTCCTGCTCATCAGCGGGAATGCCAATCCCGGTATCTTTTACATAAAACTCGATCTCTCCGTTTCGTATCTCAAATCCGACTTCCACGCCGCCCTCAAAAGTGTATTTTACCGCATTGGATACCAGATTGGTAAGTATCTGCTTTATTTTATCGGCATCAGAACGGATGATCAGATTTTTGTACTGTGCCGGAATATTTACCGTCAAGGCAAGCGCTTTTTTTAATTCAGGCAGTGTAAACATCCGGTAAACATCTGTAATCAGTTCGGACGGACGGAATCCGGTAATGTTTGCAGGAAGTTTTTCACTTTGCAGCCGCGACAGCAGTATCACATCATCTATGACCATGAGCAATTGCGCTGAACTTTTCTGCACAATTTCGGCAAAAGAATCCTTCTCATCCCCATTTGCCTCAAGCATTAAGCTTGAAAAGCCCATGATGGCGTTCATCGGCGTTCTTATTTCATGTGACATATTATTCAGAAATGCTGATTTCAGACGGTTGCTTTCCTCGGCTTTCTTCTTCGCCTCAATCAGCTCATTCTCGCCGCGTTTCCGCTCAGTTATGTCCTGGAATATCTCCAGCATAGCCTTTCTGCCCTGGAACAGCATGCCGGTATGACTGATTTGAAAAGTCCTGCCGCCCATAACCCCGTCCGTCTCGTATATCTCCGTTTGACCAATATTAATCCCGGTCAACAAAGGGCAATTAATACACTGGCACTTGTCATCGCGATAAAGCTCCCAGCATTTTTTACCGACAACTTCGCTGCCGAATATTTTTTGCAGGTTCTCGCACATAAACAGAATATTTCCGCATTCGTCAACAATGTCCATCCCGAAAGGAATCGTTCTCAATAGCGATGAATTTAGCTCATTGCTTTCCCGCAGAGCGTCTTCCGTCTGCCTGCGCGCTGTAATATCCTGAATCGTTCCAGTCATCGAAAATAAATTGCCTTCAGCGCTGATATTAATTTTGCCCAAGCCCAGCACCCATCTGCTTTCGCCATCATTCTGCCGGATAATCCGGTATTCCTTATCAAAAGTTTTGCGCTGAGATACAACTTCATCTTTAAAGTACCGGTCCATCATTTCTCTGTCATCCAGATGAACAAGTTCCAGCCAGCCTTTTACAGTTCTGCTATAATTCCTGTCAATGCCGAAAATGGAGTCAAGCACCTCTGACGATTCCCAATCCCCCTTGACAAAATCTAATTTGTAAGAACCGACAAATGCGGCGCGTTGTGATTCCTTAAAGAACAATTCACTCTGCAGCAGATTTTCCTGAATCTGCCGCTTCTCAGTTACATCCTGATCAACGCCGAATACCTTATCAGGCTTCCCATCCGCATCAAAAGACACTTCCCCCTTGGAATAAATACAGGTGATGCTTCCGTCCGGACCGATTAACCGGTAGTCCATTTCCACCACAGCCGGGCATGGTTCTCCGTACAAATTGCGGAATTGTATCTGGTCATCAGGATGGATGGATTTCCCGAAAAGTTTATCCTCGTCCATTTTAGGATCACCAAATTCTAGTCCTAAAGCCTTGTAAACCAGCCATGACCATTGCACTTTATTGGCTTTAAGATCATGGCTCCACTGTCCGACTTTAGCAAATTGCTGTGCTTTTTTTAAATCATCTTCACTTTTCCGGCGGACTGCATTTTCCAGCTTCAGGTTTTCCAGCAGCGCCAAAGTTTCGTTCCGGCTTTGAAGCAAACTCTGATTGATTTGTTGAATTCCAGCGGTTCGTTCAGCAACCAGCGCCGCCAGGCGTTCTTTATCATTAAGCTTTTCTTCGAATATGTCTTGCGCTGTTACTTTAAGGGTGGTGGGGCTGTCCGGATTATCGTTAACCGCAAGAGTTTTTTGTTTATCCATTGTCATACACACCTGCTCGATCAAATTAATTGAATGAAACTTCCGCAGCGCCCCAAACACAGGCTTCAAGCACCGGGAAGACTATGATGCTTAAAAAATCTTTCAGACAGAAAATGCATTGCTTTTTTGAGGTTGGTAATTTCATCAAATTTGCCGCTGTCAACAATCAGATCGGCATATTTGACGCTGCTGGCGACATATAACTCATGCATCGGCCGTACCGTCTCACAATATTGCCTGATGATAAAATCCACATCCAGCCCCCGCTCGACACGATCCCGCTTAATACGTTTAATCAGGCGGATATCCGCGGGTGATTCCAGAAAAATACTGGCGGCGGCCATCTGCCGCAACTCTTTATAATACAAGGCAAAAATACCCTCAACAATTATGAATGTCGCAGGATTGACATCAGTTCCAGGATAATTTATTGAATGCGTTTTGAAATCATAGTGCTGACGCTTCACGTGCTTCCCGGCTAAAAGAGCTTTCAAATGCGTAAAAAGCAACGGCGAATCAACCGCATCCGGAGAATCGAAATTATAATCATTCAGCAATACCGGATCTCTACCGGAAAGGTCTTTGTAGTAATCATCAATTGATATTCTCTCAACAAAAGTATTCGGAGAAAGTTCTCTGAAGATATTCCTGGCAAGGGTGGACTTCCCGGAACATGATCCGCCGCCGACAAGAATAATTTTAGGTGCTGCCTGCTGATTATTCATTTATATACCGGAAAATCCTTTGAATTAAAGTTGCGGCGATTATACTTAAATCGAAATGCAGGCTGCGGTGAAATGAGTAATAGAGTTCATCAATCCTGGCTTGGAATTCGTCATTTTCATGGCCGAGAGTTTCAGAATAATAAAACGCCGCCGGGTGATACGAGGGCAGTTCGTTAATCAGTGTGACATTTTCATCTGTCGCCGCAAGCGGTTTGTTGCCGGCAAGAAAAATTTTTCCTGTAAACGCCAGATAAATCAGGTGAAACTTATCCAGCGAAAACTTAAAGAATAATTTATTAAATATTCCTTTGGAGCATTTTTTATAGTCGCCAAAACCAATTTTATTGCTGCCGGTCTTGTCCGCCCAGTAACTATTCTCGACGTGCTGGATCGAAACAAACGGCCTAAAAATAATAAACAACGGCAGTTGCATAAGCATCAGGACCAGAGCCGTGACACGATGAATAAACGCAATAAAATACCGCCGGAAAATCTTTGAATCTATTTCAGAAATAAGGAAATTATCAACGATGTCCAGAACTTCGCTGGTAAACGGATCTATAACCCGGCGTTTGTAGATAATCTTATTGCTGATTTCCAGAGATGAACCGATGTAGGAATCTCCATAAACCACAGAATGATTAACTGCTGTATTAGCATCAATCAGTGTGTTGTCGCCAATTATTGCACAGGGGCCGATCCGCGAGAGGTTCTTCAACTGGATATTGTTGCCGATAATCACCGGTTTATTGATTTCACACTCCTTCATAATTTCGACATTCTGACCTATAAATACGCCGTCTTCATTATTGTAACTGGACATAATATATTTATCAGAATCGCCGTTGACCATTTTCATGTTAGTTTCGAAAAGTGTGCCAATCGAATTAATCAGTATAAAACCCGGCATCCCGCCTGTATATTTTTGCAAAGAAACTGTTTTTGCCAGAGTATGAACCGTGCTGCTTCTCAAATAAATCAGCCCGTTCCGGTCTTCATCAACCAGCTCAAAATCGTCATTCCCTTGAAATAAATCATATTCTTTCCGGTTTTTATCGTAATCGATAAAAATAAAACCGCTGATGACCAGCAGGTCATCGCCTGAAAAAAGCATCCGGTTACGCTCGATAACACTGGGCAGTTGTTCATTTTCCCGTGAACTGCCGTAGGTGATCTTCAAGTTCCACTGGGCGCCGTCCTGAAAATATTTCTCTATTGCCGGTTCGGCATCTTCCATAATAATACGGACATCACTTACGCCGATAATCGAGCAGAACTCGATATAATATTCCAAAATCGGTTTGTTCGCCACTCTGACCATATATGACGGGATGTCGTAGAAGTACTTCCTTGTCCAGCCCGTCTGAATTTTTCTGCAATTAATAAGGCATTTCATAATAAACCCCGTTTACTCAGTAAGCGCCTTTCCCTGTAAATACCGCTGGAATCGTCTTGAGCAGAATTCCAATGTCTTTCCAGAAACTTCTGCTCTTGATGTATTCTTTATCCAATTCCACCTGCTGTTTAAACGGAATATCACTGCGCCCGGAAACTTGCCATATACAAGTTATTCCGGGAGTCACATGAAGCCTTTTCCGTTCTTCCAATGTGTAAAGAGCAACTTCTTTCGGCAGCGGGGGGGCGCGGTCCGACCAGACTCATATCACCGATCAGAACATTAAAAAGTTGCGGCAATTCGTCAATACTGAACTTCCTGATAAAGCGTCCGACCCCGGTTACCCGCGGGTCCTCCTTCATCTTGAAAATCACCCCGTCTTTTGATTCATTCAACTGTTTACGTTGTTCATCCGACAACCAGACTCCGACCTTCATTGACCTGAACTTGAAAAAGTCAAAATGCCGGCCGTTTTTACCAACACGCACCTGTTTAAAAATCACCGGGCCGGAGGAGTTCAACTTGATAGCGATCGCTGTGATTATAAATACCGGAGAGAGTATAATAAGTATGCATAACGCGAAAATGATATCCATCGCCCGCTTGATGATATATGTCATTTTTACGGTGATTTCCCACAACGCTACTTTAAATTTAATATAAGAGCGGAATTTGGACCGGCCCCGGTCAATCAGGAGATCCATTAATTCTTTGCTGACAGAATGCTTCAGTTCATCCATTATTCTTTTTTGTCCTTCTTAGACTTCCAGCGCAAAACGCGGAAGATAAAAACCGGATTCCCTACAAAATATCGCTTAAACATCCGCTTCGGCTCCATCAAAAACCGGAAAAACCACTCCATTCCGATTTCGCGCATCCAGGTTGGCGCGCGTTTGATATTGCCGGAGTAAAAATCGAAAAGACCGCCAACTCCCATAGCAATCCGGCAGTTAATTTTATCGAAATTATCTTCGATCCATTTTTCCTGAACCGGAACTCCGAATGCCACCAGCAGGATATCAGGCCGCTGTTCATTAATCCTGGACAGTACTGCCGCACTGTCCTTTTCACGGTCGAAATATCCATGCTGTTCGCCGGCAATTTTAAGACCCGGATAATCGTTTTCCAGTCTGGCCTTCATCCTCGCCGCAATCCCGGGTTTTCCCCCGACCAGGTAAAAAGAAAAACCTCTTTGCAATGCCATTTGACAGAGGAACGGCAGCATATCAGTTCCGTTGATATTCTCCTTTAAAGGATTATTTATCATCTTACAAGCCAGGTGCACACCAATCCCGTCAGGGAAAATATAATCCGCTTTGTGCAAAAGTTCAAAGTATCCTTTATCAGAAAATATCTTATTAAAACAATCCGGGTTGACAAAAAATATTTTCCGCCTTTCATTGCTGCCAATATGCGCGGCAATACGCTCAACCGCCTCGGACATGGTCATATTCTGAAATTTGATACCTAATAAATTGATTTCTGCATGATAATCTTTGACATCAACATGAAAGAAAGCGGCTGGAATTGACTTGATAATCAGCAGAATATCCTCCCGTAAACCACGCTTAAAGTTATATTCCATTTCAATCTCAAGCTTACTTTTGTGCGCAATGCGACTGCTGCTGCGCAAAAACCACAGGCTAAAGATGCCGGGCCTGGCGGTGTAAAGACACGCATCGCCGGGCACCCTGTTATGCATATCATATTCTTTTATGCTCAAACCGGTCAACTGCAGCTTGCCGGCAAGCACAAATATAAAAAGTGACGAGTTGCGCCAGTAATATTTATTGAAGTTAAAATATTTAATTACAACCGGTGCCCCCCGCTGACCTATAATAGTCACGGCGATAAAAATATCCCGCCCGGAAAATGCTTTGCGGAATATCAGAAAAACCAGCACCGGCAGAGTGATTACGATGAATAGAATCAGTGTAATCAGATATTTTACCAGCCAGGCGGCAGCAGAGGCCGCCAGGCGGTAACTCATGAATAAAGCTTTTTTGAACACAGCAGTTAATCCGTGTTCAGAAGCATCCAGAGCCTTTTCAAGACTGTTTATGTTGCTCAGATCTTTTTTCATATAGTTCGATAACCTTATCAGCGTTTTGGGTCCAGTCAAAATCTTTCACTCGCTGGAATCCTGCCTCAATCATTTTATTTCGCAGACCTCTGTCGCTCAGGACGCTGTCCATGCATTTCATAATCTGATGAACACTAAGCGGATCGAATTTCAAGGCCGCCTCGCCTGCGACTTCCGCCAGCGAGGAATTGTTGGAACAGACTACCGGAACTCCGCTCGCCATGGCTTCCAGCAGTGACAGGCCGAAACCTTCAAACAATGAAGGGAACGCATATAGCGATGCGTTCCGGTAAAGCGACGGAAGCGCGGAATTTTCTATGTATCCGGTAAATTTTATGGAATCACGGCAGAACGACTGCTCCGCGTATTTCTTCACAGGTTCAGAGCCCTGCCAGAAACTGCCGGCCAGCACCAGATCATATTTATTCCTGATGGCTTCGGGAAGTGCTTCATAAGCTTTTATAAGATTAAGATGGTTCTTGCCGGGATGCTCAATT
The DNA here is from genome assembly GCA_903840185.1 of uncultured Lentisphaeria bacterium. Classification (GTDB taxonomy): domain Bacteria; phylum Verrucomicrobiota; class Lentisphaeria; order Victivallales; family Victivallaceae; genus CAIPAT01. The sequence continues at coordinate 14,310 of CAIMFA010001005.1, forward strand.
CTGGAAATATAAAGGATATATTCTTTTTCAGTTCCGCCAGCCGTCGTGAGCTGCAGTTCTGTCCTCTCATCACAGTTATAAAGCTTATGATCATAGCCATTATAAATGATGCGGATTTTTTCCGGCGGGATTTTCCAGAATTTAACCAGATCGTTCATGGTACTGCCGCTCACTGCGATCAGTTGATTTGCCCGTCTGACGCAGAAAGGCAGGATCCGCTTGATATAAAACATCCTGAACAGATCATATTTCGCCGGAATGTGATATTGCGAAAGATCATGCACCACCGCAATAGTATAAAAAGGATAGAACAGAAATGCCCTTCTGTTGGCGGCGGGCAGAAAGATAAAATCATATTTACCTCTCATTATCATAAAAGGCAGCACCAGCAAATGCCAGAACATATTGATTACAGGCCTGCCCAGTAAATTAGAAATCTTTATAAAGCGGATATTCGGATTATCCGCCGCCGGAAAACATTCAATATCAGATTCAAGCATCACCACATAAACCTGATGTTTGCGGGCCAGCTCCATAATCATATTGTTCATGTAAACGGAAATCCCCGACTTCCCGCCGTCGTAAGCCATTCCGCTGATTAGAATTTTATACATGCGTCTTCACCTTGTTCATTATCAAAACATCCTCAATCATGACCTTGAACCCGGCAATAAAATTTTCGCTGGAACAATGTTTCCTGACGAAATCATAACCGTTGTCACCCAGCTTATCTGCAAGTGTCCTGTCCTGCAGAAGCCGCTTGAGTCCTTCAGCCAAGCCGTCAATATCCTTCTCTTTCACCAGAATGCCGGTATGATTGTCAGTAAGCCACTCGCTGACTCCGCCGACGTCAAAACCCACAACCGGCTTACGGAATGAAAAGGCCTCAATGCCGACCAGCCCGAACGGCTCCTGCCATCTCGACGGAAACGCCACGACATCGGCCTTTTCAAAATATTCATCCGGCTTGCTCTGCCACCCCGTGAAAATAACTTTATCGTCCAACCCCAGTCCGGAACTCATTTCCTTCAAATATCCCTCATCGTTGTTGCCGCCGACAATATAGGCTTTGAAATCAATATCAAGCTTTGCCAGGGCTGCGAGCAGCAGATCAACCCCCTTGCCCCTGACGAATTGCCCGACATACAGTATCACCGGAGGTCCGTCTTCACGTTTCTGACTGAAAATAGAGTCTTTCAGATGTTTGAACGGATATAATTTATAGATGGAATTGACATCAAAACCGTTTATCAGCAGATTGTTCCGCATATATCCTGAAATGACGGCAAAAGCAGTGCATTTTCTCACCTCCCGCATAAGCGCCATCCGGCGGAAGATATTAATAAATTTTATG
>CAIMFA010001006.1 GCA_903840185.1 uncultured Lentisphaeria bacterium
CCGCCTTCTGTCTGTCGCGGCGCTCCATCCAGTACTGGATGGCTTTCAGATTGGGCACTGCTTTTCTCGTCGTGGTGCGGACCCGCCCGTCCGAATCGCTTGACGAGGTAATGAAGCAATATTCCCCGGTCACCAGATCCAGCAGATTTCTGTTGACGGTGGCGTCAAGAATGTCGCGGCCCCGTTCAATCGCTTCGACAAATTCCGGATAATCCCGTTTGTAGTTGTAGAATGTTGAACGCGAGATGTTCAACCGGTACGCGATTTGAGCGTCGGTCATCCCCGCTTCCGCAAAATTGAGTGCGCTTAACGTAAAACCCGGTTCGTACTTAGTTTCAGCCATGATACATTTCTCCTTGATTGTTTATTGTTTGCTAAAATTATTATCTCGCACAAAGGCACAAAGACACAAAGAAATACATTTTTTTACCACGAAAAACAGCCTGTTTCACCATGAAGTTCATGAAGGTGATACAAAGTTTTAAAGCAAAGGAAACCAGTAGTCAGCAAATGTATGCGATTACTCCGCATGCATTCGCTGACTACATGTATTCTCTTCATTAACTTCATGTCCTTCATGGTGAGACTGTATTTGCCTTACACATTTTGGACACCCATCCGCCTCATTTTGGACAGTCCTCCTGCATTCTATTTTCACAACTTTAGATCTCCCGCATTTCTCCAACCTTAAAGTTGGTCCCGCGACTGCGGGATTAGCACTTCCTTTTTACATATAGTGATTTTGTCAACCACAATCTTACAAGACTTTAAAATTCACCACTTTACGACGTTATATTATCATCTGCATACTCATTTCATTTGTTCTCCGGAACGTATTTAAGCGAACGACCGTTCTCATTAACCGCCGCCATGCACATTTCCCGGTCTTTAAGACTTTCCGGAACAAATTCAAGATCCCAGCCGCATTTTTTAACCGCCGCCAGACATATATTACGATCTTTAATATTATCCGGGACATATTTCAGCGCGTCGCCGCCACGCATAACCGCCGCCAGGCACATCTCGCGATCTTTCATTTCATCTGGTACATGCTCAAGTACATAACCACATTTCTTAACGGCGGCCAGACACATCCTGCGGTCTTTCAGTTCATCAGGAACATACTCAAACGCGTCTCCCCTGGTCTTTAGCGCCGCTGAGCACATCTTCCTGTCTTTAAGATTCTCCGGAACTGATTTAAGCGCAACGCCGCAATCCTTAACCGCAACCAGGCACATCTCCAAGTCTTTCAGCCCGGCCGGAACGTATTCAAGATTCCTGCCGTCCCGCGCAACCGCAGCAAGGCACATCTCCAAGTCTTTCAGTTCAGCCGGAACGTATTTAAGTGTATCGCCATAAAGATCCTGCCTGACAGCCATAAGACAAATCTCACGGTCTTTCAAGTCATCGGGAACTAGCTCAAGCGCAATACTGTTTTGCGTAACTGCGGCCATACACATTTCGCGATCCTGCAGTTCAGCCGGAACGTATTCAAGCGCATCACCACGCTCTTTGACTGCGGCAAGGCACATTTCGCGGTCTTTCAGTTCATTTGGAACATATAGAAGTGCAAAACCATAATGCGTCACTGCTGTAAGGCACATCTCTCGGTCAATCAGATTCTCCGGCACCTTTCCAAGTCCTCCCAAGGCAGAACTTTCCTGCTTAACCGCCGCCAGGCACATTTCACGGTCAATCAGCTTATCGGGAATGTAATCAAGCGTAGCGCCGCTTTTTACTGCGGCAAGGCACATTTTACAGTCTTTCAGTTCATTGGGGACATATAGAAGCGCATAACCATGATGCTTGACGGCTGTAAGGCACATTTTATGATCTTTCAGTTCATCTGGAACATATCTAAGCGCAGAATTATATCGTTTTACGGCTGTAAGGCACATCTCACGATCTCTCAGATTTTTCGGAACATATTTAAGCGCAACTCCGGAAGTTTTAACCGCCGCCAGGCACATTTCGCGGTCTCTCAGATTCCCTGAATCTCCAACTTTTTCTTCAGCAATTTTCCGCATTTTCAAACCCTGCTTGTTTTCATTCCCCATCCATAAAAACCATCTTTTTGACTCAAATAACAATGAAGCGCCCGGATCGCCGATGTGGCATGTCCTCCCCAATGGATTTGCATATTGATAATCCATTGCTTTACGGCGTCCTGCTCATAACCGGCATCCAGCAAAATAAACCCTTTTTTCACATCACAATAAATACTGGAAAGATCGTCTCTCAGACTACCGGTCACCGGCTCTTCCGCCTGAACAGGAATCGGATCGAATATTTCAGAATAGTGATCGAATGGGAGCTTCCCTTTCCGTGGCTTTATATTATCTCCGCGCCGCAATTTAAAAAGAACCGGCGTTTTTGTATATTTAAAACTTTTTGTTTTGCCTGAAAGCCGTACACCGCATAAATAGAGTTCTGTTATCAATTCAAGCGCCTGCCTGGTTGATTTTAAATCAGGCCGGTAATTTGATTCCTCCCATTCGCAATAAAGCCGGGCGGCAGCGATGAACTGCTCTGTTCTTTCACACATAATATTACTCTGTTCTATTGATTAATGCCAAGCCGGTTACAACATGAATTGCAGCACCGGCTGCTTATTTCTGAATTAATGATTTATGCTGTTCTCAACTATTTTATCTCAGGCGGATAGTCTTCGGCGCTAAACTTGCTTTCGTTGACAAATTCCATGCGCTGCGGATAGAACAGCAGGTCAACTATTCCAGTCTGCCCGTTACGGTTTTTTTCCACTATCAAAGAGGCTTCCACGCTTTTTTGCATATCTTCTTTATTGTGATTGACTTTGGTATCGTCGCGGTCGCGGTGCAAAAATGCCACGATGTCGGCATCCTGTCCAATCGCACCGGATTCGCGCAGATGGCTTAATTTCGGTCTTGCAGATGCGTTGGCTGTTTTTCCAACTTCGCTGGTTAATTGCGCCAGCACCAGAATCGGAATCGCCAGGTCTTTGGCCAACTTTTTGATCCCACCGGAGATTTCCGCAAACTCCTGCTGGCGGTTCTCTGTTTTATCGCCGGAATGCATCAACTGCAGATAGTCAATTACAATCAGTTCAATATTTTCCATCTTCTTCAACCGGCGGGCTTTGGCACGCAACTCTGAAATCGTCAGGCCGCCGGTAGGATCAATAAATATTTTCGCTTTTTTATATATCTCGACAGCTATTGTCAACTTCTCCATCTCGCTGCGTCTGAACTCCCCGTCAAAAAAATGCGTTTCCGCTATCTGCGCCTCGGTACAAAGCAGCCGACGAATAATTTGTCCGGCAGTCATTTCCAGACTGAAAAATGCTACCGGACGCCGCCGGATGCCCCGCAACGCCACATTACGGATAAAATTTAATGCTAGAGACGTTTTTCCGATGGAGGAGTGCGCAGCCAGGACGAACATTTCGCCGGGTTTAAACCCGATAACCAGTCTATCCAGGTCTGGAAATCCGGACGGAATGCAGACTTCCACGTCCATTTCGATTCGACTCACAACATTCATAACATTTCTGAATTCTGACACGATGCCTTTGCTGAGTTCAATAATGTCCGATTTGGTATTTTTATTCCTGACTTCGTAAATTTTTGATTCAATCTCATCAACCAGCGCTTTGACATCGAATTCCACATCATGATATTTCATGAGCGATTCTGGACATACATTAATCATGTTCCGGAGGATCGAAAATTCATGGACAATGCCGCACCAGGTTTCGATGTTGACGGTGGTCGAGATCGAAGCATAAAGTTCGGCCAGAAAAATTTCTCCGCCAATATCTTCGAGTTTACCTTGCCTGGCAAGCTGATTGGCCACTAAGCTGAGATCAAGGTTAATTTCCGTATCATTGTAAATAGCAATGATAGCTTTGAAAATCTCCCGGTAGATATGCGAGTAGAATACTTCTTCATTGTGCAGAAGTTCTATCGC